>JAUWLW010000073.1 GCA_030613505.1 Candidatus Zixiibacteriota bacterium | reverse complement strand
GAATTTATCAATTGATATGTATCAACTTATTAAAAAAGCCGCCCCTGGGGGCGGCGTTTCTCCTTCTCACAAGTAGCGGGGGGGGGGCGGGCCCCACGAATAGGGGTGCCTGCGCGGGGGTCCGCGCGGCGGCGGCGGGGGGGTAAAAATACCGCGCCTTAAAAGCCCATTAGCTATAACGGGGCGCGGGGGCGTTTACGGCCGCCGCTACTTGTGAGAAGGAGAAACGCCGCCCCCAGGGGCGGCTTTTTTAATAAGTTGATACATATCAATTGATAAATTCTACTTGACTTTCGCACTAATTGATGTATAATATTTAGTGAAAAAGAGCTATGAAATAAAAAAATATTGAGCAGTTGGAAGGAGTATTAGTTTGGCTATCGTCCCGGAGAAAGAAGTAGCGGCGTTTTTAAAAAACGTAAAAAAAATAATATCAATAGGGGAGGGCCTTAAATTCTATAACAGGCCGGAAAATTTAAAAACTTTACTGGACTTAGGATTAACGAGTAGCGATGTAATAAATACGTTAAAATACCTTTCGGTTACCGATTATTGCAAAGGTCCAGAACCAGATAGGGATCGACCAGGGGAATTCTGGTTTTTCGGGAAAACTATTAAAGGTAAAAGTATATATATAAAACTAAAAATTAAAATAAAGCATGGCCGCGATACGGTTTATTGTATATCTTTCCACGAACCCAAGTATTGTTTAGAATACCCTTATGCGGAATAACCACAACGAAAGTAATAACAAAACGCAATGGTCGGGGCGGAATCCATACGCGGCCGAGTCGGTTAAACGACCGGGTAGTAAGATAAACGATGGGCAGTTTAGGCCACGGAGCTAGGCTAATACCTAGCGTTGGAGAAGCGTGCGGCTCGTTCAATAAGAGCCGAGAATGGAGTAGGTGGCAAAATGTCTACGGTAAAAAGCGAATGCCCGATTTGCGAAAAAGAAGTTACTTACGAAGAAATCTTAACTAAGGAGGATTACGAAGTACGGGGTGAGCTAATAACCGTCGACGTTAGATACGAAAAATGCTCGGGATGCGGTGCGATGTTCGAAAATTTAACGCATACCGAAGATCCAAGGGATAAAGCCTATAGGGAATATAGGCGGCGGTACGTTATGCTACAACCCGAAGAAATAAGAAGCATACGAGAAAAGTACGGCTTGACCCAAAAAGAACTAAGCACACTCCTAGGTTTTGGTGGTGCAACTCTAAGTAGGTACGAAAACGGGGCTCTCCAAGATGAAGTACACGACGACGTATTACGCAACGCTGAAGAACCGCGGTATCTTTTAAACTTAATCGAAAGAAAACCTGAAGCTTTAAGGCGTGAAAGAAGGAGCCATTTAATCCAAACCCTCAAAGACTACAAATCGGACCGTTTTTCTTTCGATGCGTTCTTCGACGAATTTTTCGCGGATTACGAACCCACGGAACTAAGTGGTTTTAAATACCTCGACCTATTGAAACTATATCCGGCTATACTCTATTTTTGCAAAGACGGCATCTTTAAAACGGTACTCAACAAACTCCTCTTTTACGCGGATTTTAAACACTTCAGAGATTACGCAATCTCGATAACGGGGGCCCGATACGCACATTCTCCTTTCGGTCCCGTACTAGACCACTACGAACTCATATTCTCCGCGTTAATTAAAGAAGGTATGTTAGAACCGAATGAGATTTTTTACCCGAGTGGTGACATTGGAGAAGTCCTCATTCCTACAACTAAACCCGATCTTTCCGTCTTTGGCCCGAGTGAGCTTAAGGTTTTGGCTTCAGTCAAGGAGTTTTTCGAAGGTTACAAAGCAATTGAAATCAGTAAATTTTCACACGAAGAAGAAGGTTACAAAGAAACGGATAACGGCGAATTAATATCTTACCATTACGGGGACTTTATAAAAATCCCCCGGTAAAGAATTTTATTATATTCGCGCATAACCAAAAAAGCCGCCTTCGAGGGGCGGCGTTTTTATTTTAGTATCTTGGCCCGTCCTCTCAGGCCTCTTTCGGCCCTCAACCTCAACCGCAGCCGTCTTTTTTCCCGAACAGCGTTTCGTTTACCAGCGCGCCGAAGCAGCCGACGCCGGCCTCGACGTGCACCGCCGCCGCCGGGCAGTTCATGGCGCAGGCGCCGCACTCCATACA
The DNA here is from genome assembly GCA_030613505.1 of Candidatus Zixiibacteriota bacterium. Taxonomy (GTDB): domain Bacteria; phylum RBG-13-66-14; class B26-G2; order WVWN01; family WVWN01; genus WVWN01. The sequence continues at coordinate 6,736 of JAUWLW010000073.1, read as the reverse complement.
GTCGTGCGGCCGGCTCTGGATCGGGATGCCGTCCGTACCCCAGTCGATCGTCAGCTGCGGGCAGACGTCGAGGCAAGTCCCGCAGCGTATGCACTTATCCCGGTCGTACGTAATCATCGCCTATATTATAACACAATTAGTAGTATAAAGGCCAACGCCAGCGCCGCGAGCGCGAGCAGCCCCGGCTTGAACTCCTGCCTGACCTGCGACGGGCTGGAGACGGACGTGTTGCCCGAGAACTCAAGGCCCAACAGGATCCCCGCGAATGCCAGGAACGCCGCCCACGTCGCGAGGCTCAAGCCGCCGGCGCCTCCCAACCATTTGTATATTATTATGGGTACGGCCGCCAGCGCCGCCGCGGCGAGCCCCTTAATCGAATAAAGCCGCGTCGGCAGCCACGGGAAGAGCGCGCCGATTACGAGCGATATCGCCGCTACGGCGGCCACGGCCAGCGGCGAATATAACCGGTGGAAGACGGCGAGCGGCAGCGCCACGACGGCCGCGTTCATCAGCGCGAAGAACCACGTCACTTCCATCCTCTTCGCCAGGCCCCAGTCGACGCGGCTCATCGCCGGCGTTTTGCGGTAGCCGGCAGCGGCGTACGCGCCGAAGTCGCGGACGTAGACCGGCCCGTAGGCCGCGGCGACGCCGTATACCTCCTCCAGCTCCGGCTTGGAGACGCCGGTGGCCGCGAGCTTGGGCAGGACCGCCGGCTCGCGATACGGCACCTCCGCCACGCGGAACGCACGATGCGAGAGCGCGACCTCCCGCGCGTCGAACTTGCCGGCGCCGGCGGCGCACCATACGTTGATGCCGCGGGTGTCTATAACCAACACGTACGCGTCCAGCCCCGCGAGGGCCCGCCGCACCAGGTTGAACGTCAGCGTGAAGTTCGCCGTCACCAGCAGCGGCGCCGCGGGCCCCGGCCTCCCCACCCGATATAGGCCCGGCTCCACCCGGAAGAACGTCGCGTAGAGCGAGAGGTAGGAGGCCAGGTTCGCAAGGCGGTCGCCCGGCGTCAACGTCGTCGATACTTCGGCGACTTCGGGAGCCGGCCTGGCCGCGTTCTTCTCGGCGACCAGGTACAGCAGCGCGCCGCCCTCGAAGTACGTCTCTTGCGTTACGGCGAAGCCGCGGCGCGCGACCGTGGCCGGCAGGTCCCGGAGAGGCCGCGTCACGGCCCGGGCGACGACGTACACGACGAGCTTGAGCCAGAACCGTTTAAAATAGTACCAGCTCCGCGCCAAGGGACGGCGCGGCGGCACCTCGTCCACTATTACGAGCTTGCCCCCCGGCTTGAGCATCTGCCACGCCCCCTCGAGGGTGGCGAGCTGCTCGGCGCCGCGCATCTCGGAGAGCGCCAGCGACATCACGACCGCGTCGTACGCGTCGCGCTTGAGCGGGGCCGCGGGCGCGTCCCGGGCCTCGAATTTTACGTTGTCGGCCAGCTCGAGCTCGAGCGCCTTTCCGGTGGCGAAGGTCACCATGTCGGCGTTGCGGTCCCACCCGGTGACGCGGGCGCCGCGGCTGGCCGCGAGCAGCGCGAAGGTGCCCGGGCCGCAGCCGACGTCGAGGACGCGGTCGCCGGGACCCACCAACGCCGCCATATCGTCGCGCAAGGCTTCGAAATCGGTGGCGGCGAATTTCTTGATGCCCCGGTCGTACTCCTCGGGGATGAGCTCCAGTATCTTCATGTAAATATACGACAAAACGACGCGGCGCCTCCGTCGCCGCTACCATCATTTTTACACAAAAAACATAACGCGTGAAGGCAAAAACGTACTAAGTAGTTGCCTTGTCATCCGGGCCCAATCGTGTTACTATACGGGTTGTGTGGCCTACGCTCTTCAAGATCGGCCCGCTCGAGTTAGGGACCTTCGGCGTGATGGCCGCGCTCGGTTTTCTGGCGGCCTACCTCGTCTTCCGCGCGGAGGTTAAGCGGCTGGGCCTCCAGCTTAAACTAAGCTCGGAATTGCTGGTGTCATCGATAATAGGCGGCGTCGTCGGCGCCCGCATAAACTACGCCCTCGAGTATTGGGACGTATTGATAACGGACCCGGCGGGGATACTCTGGTCGCGCTACGGCTTCACCTGGTACGGCGGCGTTTTCGGCGCCGCGTTGGCGGGGATAATCGTATTGAAAGTCCGCAAACAAAAATTGGGGAGGTACTTCGACGCCTGCGCGCCCGCCGCCGCGTTGGGCTACATATTCGGCCGCGCCGGTTGACAACTCGCCGGGGACGGAGACTACGGCGTCCCCTCCGACCTGCCGTGGGCCATGTCCTACCCCAAGGGCGTCGTCCCGACGCTGGAGCGGGTCCACCCCGCGCCGGTATACGAGATGATCATGTACCTGGCGATATTCTTCGTCCTGTGGCGCCTCCGCCGGCTCGAGAAGCCGCCCGGGTGGCTCTTCGGCGTCTTCCTGATGCTGGCCGGTGTCGAGCGATTCTCGGTGGAATTCATACGGACCAACGAGGCGCTATGGCTGGGGTTGACCGAAGCGCAACTCGTGAGCGTAGGCCTTGCCATATTCGGTGGGGCGCTGGTATTCCTCTCGGAAGCGCGGCTCGCGAGGCGAGCGGCGTAGCGTGGGACGCGAGGGGATAGCGAAGGCGGCGCTGGTCGCGGCGTGGGCCGCGACGACCTGCTGCGGGGGCGGCGGCGGCACGCCCGAGGAGACGGTGGAAACGTTCAACGGCCATATGGCGGTGAAGGATTTCGAACGCGCGGCCGCCATGGTATACTGCAGCGATTGGGCCGCGGCGCCGGCGGCGGAAGTCGACGCCCGGCGCGCGGAGTACGCGGAAGTGTTGGCGGAACGATACGACGGCGACGACCTTGACTACGGCCGGGCCGAAATCGAAGGCCGCGAGCGCATTTCGGCCGACGAAGTGGAGTTCGCCGTGCTGTACCCCCGCCGCTCTCAGCCGACCGGGCCGCGCGCGAACCGCAAGATAACCGTACGGAAAATCGGCGGCCGGTGGTACTACGAGCCCGCCGGTAGCTGAGCACGACGAAACGTTTGAGGTGCCGACGACGATGAAAAAGCTGGCTGTCATCTACCTGGCGACGTGGGCCGCCCCCGCCGTAGCCCCCGGCCCCGCGCGGGGGGGCGCGGGGGCCGGGGCGGATTTCGGCGCGGGGCCGTACCCGGGCAAGACGCGCGAGCTGCGCTGGGACAACGGCACGAGGTCGTACCTCGTATGTTGGTATACCGGGCGGGACTCGTGGGCGGGGAACGATTTCTCGGCCCGCTTCGACAACGACACCAAATACGTTCGCATCGTCAGCGTCCGCGTCTATACCTCCAACAAATGGCCCAACGAACGTTGGGACGGCTTTCGCGTCGCGATATACAACTTCGCCGGCGACCCCGATCCCCTGCCGACCGAGCGGCTGTGGCCGGAAAGCGGCGCCGGGTATTTCTTCAAACCCTCCGGCCCCAGAGGCGAGTACTGGGTGGAAGTGCCGGTGGGTTGGACGACGGCCAACATCAGCTTCGTAGCCGCGATGGAACAGGTCTACGACCAACCGCGATGCGACCCCTTCGCCGTCGACTCCAACCCGAATTTCCTGAGGCACTCCTGGTCATATTACAACGGCCTGTGGGAGCGCCTTAAGACGATGTCCGACCCCTACTTCAACCTGATGCTCCGCGTCGTGGTGGAGGACGGCGGGTCCTTCCCGGCGGTGGCGCCGACGAGCTTCGGCCGGGTGAAAGCGCTATACCGCTGACGCGAAAATACCCGTAGATTTCTATTGACCTCCGGCCTTTTTTGAAATAGAATTGCGTAAAATATAATCTTGGACACTAACCCGAGGAGGATTATTACGATGAAGTATTTAGCGTTCATCGCCGCCCTGGCCGTTATGACGACGCCCGTTTGGGCCGCGGACGTCGCCGTGGACGGCGGCGGTTCGTCCAGGGCACCCGCGTTCGCGGCGCCCGTTCCCAACGACCAGTCTACCCTCGAGCTATTATGGGATTCGGGAAAACGCGGCTGGAGCATCGCCTGGTATACCGGCGCGGATACCTGGGTCGGCAACGCATTCGACGTCTCCACGCTCAAGACTTCGTACGCCAAAATCCTGAAGTACAAATATTACACCCGCGGCGCCTGGCCCAACGAGGGCTGGGACGGCATGCGCTTCGCCTTCTACTCTTTTAAGGGCGGCGTGCCCGGCTCGATGCTGTGGCCCACCGGCGGCAGCCCGTACTTCTTCAAGCCCAGCGCGGGCATCCAAGCTCATATCTGGGTGGAGTTCAACATCGACTGGACCTGCCCGTCGGTTAAGTTCGTGGCCGCTCAGGAGCAATTTTACAACTACCCGATCTGCGACCCGTTCTCGGTGGATAACAATACCACTTTCGTCGGGCATTCCTGGTTATACCAAGAAGGCAGCTGGAAGCCGTACCAAATTGATGGCGTCACCGCGCCCTACCGAAACCTTATGATCCGTATCTGGGTGGAGACGGGTCAGGAATTCCATGGCGTGGCGCCGTCGAGCATAGGCCGCGTCAAGGCGCTCTACTACTAAACACCGCAACCTAAAACCGGGTTATGTAAAAAGGGAGCCTTCGCGGCTCCCTTTTCGATAACGGTTCGGCCTTGACATCGTACCCCCCCGTAAATATAATGGAGGCACATTGCGCAGCAAAGGAGGCTGACTATGAGGAATGGTTTGTTGATCGTAGCGAGCGCGCTCGTCGTCTGCGGCGCGGCCTGGGCCGCCGACGCCGCACTCGACGGCGACTACTCCGCTTCCCCCAACTTCTCCGCGCCGACGCCGCACGACCAGTCTACCCTCGAGCTGAAGTGGGATACCGGGACGCGGCGGTGGAGCGTGGCCTGGTACACCGGCGCCGACTCCTGGGTCGGTAACGAATTCAACACGTCGACCCTTAAGACCACGCACGTAAAGATCTTGAAGTTCAAGATGTATACCCGCGACGACTGGCCCAATACCGGGTGGGACGGCTTCCGCATCGCCTTCTTCAACTTCCGGGGCGGCGTCCCGGGCGGCATGCTCTGGCCCACCGGCGGCAGCGGGTATTACTTCAAACCGTCGGGCTTGAGCGGCCACGTCTGGGCGGAGTGCGAAATCAACTGGACCTGCCCTACGGTGGCCTTCGTCGCCGCGGAAGAGCAATTCTACAACTGGCCTACTTGCGACCCCTGGGCCGTAGACGACAACGCGACTTTCAGAAAACATTCCTGGTACTACTTCGAAGGTTCTTGGAGCCCGATGACCGGCGTAAACGTCGAGATTTCGCCGTACTACAACCTTATGCTACGCGTCTGGGTCGAGACGGGGAAAGAGTTCCCGGGCGTGGCGCCGACTAGCATAGGCCGCGTCAAGGCGCTCTACTATTAAGGCGGCCGCCGAATACGAAAACCCAACCGACTATGACATCTCCGCCGGCGGCTCCCCGGCGGAAATGTTTTCTTGACTTTGGCCGGGGCGCTTTCTATAATGTAATTTAAACTTACGCGAAGGAGGTACGTTATGAGGAAATTCGTGTTGGCGATAACGGCCGCGCTTCTTGTCGGCGGCTCGAGCTGGGCCGCGGACGTCGCCGTCGACGGCGGCGGCAGCTACGCCGGCCCCGGCCTTACGGAGCCGGCCCCGCTAAACCCGGCCACGATGGAGCTTATGTGGGACAACGGGACCCGGAAATGGAGCATCGCCTGGTATACCGGCGGCGATTCCTGGGTCGGCAACGACTTCGACGTCTCCACCCTCAAGACTTCTTACGCCAAGATCCTGAAGTACAAATATTACACCCGCGGCGCCTGGCCCAACGAAGGCTGGGACGGCATGCGCTTCGCCTTCTACGCTTTTAAGGGCGGCGTGCCCGGCTCGATGCTGTGGCCCACCAGCGGCAGCCCGTACTTCTTCAAACCCAGCGCCGGCATCCAGGCCCACATTTGGGTGGAGTTCAACGTCGATTGGACCTGCCCGTCGGTTAAGTTCGTGGCCGCTCAGGAACAGTTCTACAACTACCCCATGTGCGACCCGTATGCCCTGGACACCAATACCACCTTCCAAGGCCACTCGTGGAAATATTACGAAGGGCAATGGGCCCCGTACTCATCGACTAACCCTGTAGTAATCCCTTACCGCAACCTCATGATCCGCGTTTTCGTCGATCCGGGGCAGACGTTCCCGGGCGTGGCGCCGTCGAGTATAGGCCGCGTCAAGGCGCTCTATTACTAGTAAGCCTACCGAGGAAGAAAGCGCTACGAGGGAGCCGAAAAGGCTCCCTTTTCTTTTATAAGCGGGCGCGTCCCGGCCCGGCGCCTCGCCTTTCCCTTTGACATCTCAAACGTTATATTTTATTATAATTATCAATAACGCAAACCGGCCTTCACGCAACATCGGAGCGATTACCTATGATTAAATATGTTCGAATAACGACCGCCGCGGCGCTGCTGGCCGTCATCGCGAGCGCCGCCGTCATATTGGAAGAAAACTTCGAGGGCGCCAAGTTCCCGCCCGCCAGCTGGGAAAAAGTACAAGTGCGAGGCGCCTGGACACGCGAGAACGTCGGCGCGCCGTACAACTGGTGCGCGTACTTCCACAGCTACGGCTACGTCGGCGGCATGGGGACGCTGCGGACCAAGGGCCAAGAGCTGACGGCGGTCGAACACGCCGTCTCCTTCGCCTACCGCTACCGCGCCGACCCCGAGAGCGGCACGACGTCGGCCCAGGCCCGCGTCGAACGCCTCGA
>JAUWLW010000047.1 GCA_030613505.1 Candidatus Zixiibacteriota bacterium | reverse complement strand
TTCTACTAACGCCCCGGAGCGGCCCGTACTTCGAAACGTTTTTACGCCAGGTATTCCTGTTGGAGAGTTACCGTCGGGGAGGGTTGGTGTTACACTCGGTCGCTTTCGCCCGGGGGGACGACGCGATAGTATCCTGCGGCGAGAGCGATAGCGGAAAATCGACGCTCGCCCGGATGCTCGGGGAAAGCTTTACGGTCTATTCCGACGAAATGAACGTCGTCGCCAGCGACGGCCGGGCGTGGGCGCTGCCTTTCCGCGGGACCGGCGTAGAGCCGGTCAACGCCGGCGGCGGCCTGTTACGAATTTTAACTTTCCACCGCCCGGGCCGGGAGTTCGCGGCCGCGCCTCTCGAGGCGGCGGACGCGGCGCGCGAGCTTTGGCCCAACGTCTTCTTTCCGGAAGGGGCGGGCGCGGGATTTAGGGGGCTGGCCTTCGAACGCGTCGCGGACTTGGCGCAGCGCGCGAGCGCATTCGCCGTTACCGTTCCGCTGGAAGCGAAAATCACCCGCGAAGGATTCGGCAAAATACTTAAAGACAAGTTGTTAATAAAGGAAGGGTACGATGAAGCGTAGATACGAAAAACCGTATGTAGCGAGCGAACGCGTATTCTCGCTGGCGTCGCAGGCTTGTGACGTTATGAAAGAATGCCCCGGGATATGCGCCTCCGAGATAGCGTACGAAGGTTGCTATAAGCCGTGGAAGGTAAAAGACGTATTTTGCGGTTCCATCCCGATCAATCCCGTAATGCGTTCCTAATCTCCGCGGTACCGCCGCGGCCGAGCCACAGCGAAGAATCGTAAAACGAAGGCGACGCTTTAAATTGCACCAGGGCCTACGTCCCTTATACATGTCGGTAGTCCGACCTTGGCGTTAGAGAAAACCCGGCCATAGCGAACCAACGCCTATGCCGAGGAAGAAATAAGTGAAGAAGCAGCACCGTAAACCCTCCGTAGGTAGCGAATTCAAAACGCCGCACGTCCCGAACCGGGTTGGCCCCCCGTTCCCTCCTCGTAATATAATAGGTGGGGCGACGAACGACCTATGACCTACGTGTTGAAGAAAAAAGAAATCGCCTATCGCAAAATCGGCGACGAGTATTTTGTCGTGACGACGAGTGACAGCACCCTTCACAACGTGAAAGGCGCGGGGGTCCGGATCTTCGACCTCCTCGACCAGGGCAAACCCGAAGACGAAATCCTAACCGTACTGCGGGACGAGTACGACGCTCCGGCGGCCGAGCTCGAGGCCGACCTCGCCTCGTTCCTGGCGGAGCTGGAGGCCAAGGGAATAGTTACGCGGGACGACGGCTAGCGGCCGCCGCTCCCGAAGGAGCCGAGGGCGGAGGCCGTCGGCATTTTTTCTGCCGTGGACGAAAAAGAGAGCCTATACCAGAAATTGATCTACGCCGCGGCCGCCGACCGGATCCCGGTCGCCGTTATGTGCAACCTGACGTATCGGTGCCCGCTCGAGTGCGGGCACTGTTTCGCGACCGACCCCCGGCCCGGCGGCGAGGAGCTTACGCCGGCCGAATACGCGTCGCTCTTCGACCAGCTCGCGGCGGCGGGTACGCTTTTTCTGACGTTGTCCGGCGGCGAACCGCTCTATCGGCCCGACGTCGTCGACATCCTGGCGGCGGCCCGCGCGCGACACTTCGCCGTCCGCATCTTCACCGGCGGCACGTTGCTCGACGAGAACCTGGCCGCCGATATCGCCTCCCTCCACCCCATCGCGGTCGAGATATCGGTTCACGCCGCCACGCCCGAGCTCCACGACCGCTTCGTGGGGCGGGAGGGGACCTGGCACAAAGCCACGGCCGCGGCCCGCCGCCTGATCGAACTCGGCACCAACGTCGTAATTAAAATGAACGTCACGAACTTCAACTACCATGAGTTTAGGGCCCTGCACGACCTCGCCAAGTCCTTCGGCGCCGACTTCCGCTACTCGCCGTACATCTCGGTCACGAACGACGGCGGAAGGGAGCCGCTACGGTTCCGGATGAGCGACGAGCAACTCCTGGAATACTTCCGAGCCGTCAACGAGTGGGTGGCCCCGGCGCCCGGCGACGGCGACGCGTGTGACGAGGAGATATCGACGCCGGTTCGCTACAACGGCCGGGCGTTAAGCTGTATGGCAGGTTTCAATAACTGCTCCATCGACCCCTACGGGACGGTTTGGCCTTGCGTATCGCTGCCGTTCGATTTGGGAAACGTGCGCGAAAAGCCGTTCGCCGAGATATGGCGCGGCGAGGAGGCCGAGCGGGTCCGCGCCCTCTCGGAGGAGACTGCCGAGGAATGCGCCCATTGCGAGCTCGACCGGTACTGCTTCCGCTGCCCGGCGTTTTCGCTGTTGGAGGACGGGGACATAAGGAAGGCCTCGCAGGAACACTGTCGCGTGGCGCGGGCCGCGAAAGAGGTCTTCCGGCGGCCGTTGCGTTAGCGTTACGAAAACTACGACGTAAAAGGCCCGGCTCGAGCCGGGCCTAATTTTTACGAGCCGAGCCGCGCCTCAAAGTTTCCTGTGCTTCCAAATGCCGGTCCTGAATACCGCGTACATAATAGAGCCCTCCAGTACGGTCGGTATCGTAATCGCCCAGTAGACGCCCGCGACCCCCATCCCCAGGACCTTCGTAAACACGTACGCCAACGGTATGCGTACGCCGAGCAACACCACCGCCGTCACGACGAGGGGCGGCACCGAGACGCCCGCGCCGCTCATCGACCGCGAGAGCACCATCCCCAACGGTACGAATATAAAGGCCGGCGCGCAGATATATATGTAGAGCGCGCCCAATTCTACCACCTGGGGAGTATCGTCGAATATCGCCACCCACCGCGGCGCGAACGCCAGGAGCGCGACTATCATTACGGCCGCGACGGCGGCGTATAGCCCCACCGAAGCCATCGCCGTGCGCTCCGCTCGTTCCTTCTTTCCCGCGCCCAGGTTCTGCCCCACTAATATCGCCGCCGACATGGCGATCGCGAAGCCGGGCATCAGAATAATGCTCGTCAATTGGCTGCCGACGCCGTAGGCCGCGATGGCCGCGGTCCCGGCCAACGCCACGAAACCCACCAGGACCATAGCCGCCGCCGCCCGGATCAACATCTGCGTGCTGGCCGGGACGCCTATGGTCAATATCTGCCACGCCACCTTGCCGCTTAAATTCGCGGGCACGAACGCGCGCCACGGCAGATGCCGACGGGTAAACACGGCCGCGGCCGCGGCCAACCCGACGGCGTACGCCAACACCGTGGCCAGCGCCGCGCCTCGCACCCCCAGCGCCGGCGCCGGCCCCAACCCGAAGATAAACACCGGGTCGAGGAGGACGTTTAGCGTTACCGCCCCCGCGACGATAATTGTGGGCGTGACGGAATCGCCCAAGCCGCGCAACATGGCGTTGATCATAATCATAAAAACGAACGTGAAGCCGCCTACGAAGAATATGGTGATGTAGCCGTACGCCAGGTCGACGACGTGGGCTTCGGCACCCAACAGCTCCAGGAGCGGTCTCCCGGCGAGCGGCCCCGCCGACGCCATCAAAACCGTTAGGACCGCGGCCGCCGCCAACGTCGTCGCCATGGCCTTTCGCAGGCTCGCGTCGTCGCGCGCGCCGTGGAACCGCGTGACCAGCGCTTGGGAGCCGATGGCGACGCCCATGATCGTCGTCCACACCAGCCAGATAACAAGGCCGGCCACGGAGACCGCGGCGATAGCCGCGGTCCCCAGCCGGCTTACGAAGTACATGTCGGCGATGTTGAACGCGCTCTGGAGCAGGTTCCCGGCGACCGTAGGAACGGCGAGCCAAAGGATCGGCTTTATCAAAGACCCGGACGTGAGGTCGGCGTTGCGGTAGCGTTCAAACATCTAAGGTATTCTTGGGTGTTTGAGATGGACTGCCGCCGACGCGGCAGCCGGAGCGACAGCGCGCCGCCTCGCTGGCGATTCAAGCGCCGCCTACAGCCAGAAGCTCGGGCCGACGGCGAAGAGCAGGCCGTTCGTGAAGGACTCGCCCAGGTCCAGGTCGTACCGCACCTCCACCTCCGCGCCCACCCGTTTGTGGAATTGGAGCGAGCTTTTGGCGCTGATGTAGAAGCTCGAGCCGCTGCCCGGAACCTCGTCTTCGGGTATGTACCCGTAGTTCCAGTGCGGGTCCTGGGGCTCGTACCTACCGTTGCCCGTGGGGTCGTCGTATTTGGCGCCGGTCAACATGTACGCTTTATACTGGTACCCGAACGTGACGAGCGCGAACGACCGGTTCAGGTCGAACTCCATTACCATGCCCACGTCCGGGCCGAAGCCGTTGGCGATGATGCCGTTTTCGACGTTCTCGGCCTTGGTCCAATTGCCGCGCCAGAACCCGCCCGCATACGGCTTCAACATCTTGTCCTCGAAATAACCGCGGTTGAAGATGTACCCGCCGCTCGCAGTGAGCGAGGCGTTGTTTACCTGGCGCGTCTCGGTCATAGAGTCGATTTTGTGCCGGTTCCACAACGCGACGAACGACGCCCGCCAGGTATCGCTCTTCAAGCCGAAGCCGAAAGGCGAAACCGCGAAATCGGTGCTCGAGAGCTCGACTTCTTGCCAATCGCCGGCGGCTACCGGCACCCCGTAACCCGGGTACGGGTAATACCCAACGAGCTTCTCGTAAATTTTACTGTCGCCCGTGTCGTACTTCCCGGCGAAGACGCCAACCAGGCCGTAGATGTACGCCGCGGTATCGGCGGCGAAGGCCCCCGCGACGGCGACGAGTAGGAAAATCAACGTCGCGGTTAACGAACGTCTAAACATAGAGATACCTCCTTTGGAAACGCCTCTCATCAGTTTGCGTTAGGGTTTCTCCGAAGCGGCGACGGCCGCGATCTCGGCAGCGAGGTCGCGACCCTCGGCGCCCCGTACGCCGCGCAGGAAGAACTCGCGGTTGCCCGCCGGCCCCCGCAAAGGCGACGCCGCGACGTCGACGGCGGCGAACGCCAGCTCGTCGAACAACCTCACGTTCTTCGTAATAACGTCGTTGTGCACGCCGGCATCGCGAACCACGCCGCCCGGCTCCACCCGGTCCCGCGGCGCCTCGAACTGCGGCTTGACGAGCGCGATTATCTCCTCGAGTGCGGCCAGCGTCGGTACGAGCGGCTCGAGAATCTTCCCGAGGTTAATAAACGACACGTCGGCGACGAGCAGCGTCGGCGCCGGCTCGAGCGTGCCGCCGTCCAGCCGGCGGGCGTTGACGTTCTCCCAAACGGTCACGCGCGGGTCGTTACGCAACGACCAGGCCAGCAGGCCCCGCCCCACGTCGACGGCGTGGACGTGTCCCGCCCCCCGCTCGAGCAGACAGGAGGTGAAGCCCCCCGTGGCCGCGCCAACGTCCAAACACACTCTACCCTCGACGTCGACGCCGAAACGCTCCAGCGCGAAGGCCAGCTTCTCGCCGCCGCGCGACGCGTAGCGCGGCTCGGCCGCGACCGCGACCTCGGCCCCCTCGTCGACGGCCGTCCCGGCCTTCGCCTCCACCCGCCCTTCCACCGTTACCTTTCCGGCCAGTATCAGGCCGGCCGCCTTCGCCTTCGACGGCGCCAAGTCCCGCGCGACCAACAACTCGTCTAACCTGCGCTTCGCCAACGTCGCGTTCACCGCCGCTTCAACAAACCCTTGGCCGCGGCCGCCATGCCGGACGCGTTCAGATCGTATTTATCCAGCAACTGCTGGGGCGTCCCGTGCTCGACGTACTCGTCCGGGTAGCCGAGGCGTGCGAGCCTAATATCGCCGGCCAGGTCGCGGTCTATAAGTAATTCCGCCACGGCCGAGCCGAAGCCGCCGGCCAGGCAGCCGTCCTCCGCGGTAACGACGGCGCCGCTCCGCCCGCCCCATTCGAGTATCAAACCCTCGTCCAGCGGCTTCACGAACCGCGCGTTTATAACGGCCGCCTCGACGCCGTCCTTGGCCAACAGCTCCGCCGCCTCGAGCGCGGGGTAGACCAGGCGCCCAACCGGGAGCAACAACACGTCGCCGCCCTCGCGGAGCAGTTCGGCGGTGCCCGGCTCGAGCGCGCGCCGCTCGCCGCCCGTCTCGACGCCGACGGCCGTGCCGCGCGGGTACCGCACCGCCCACGGCCCGAGGTCGTAGTAGATAGCGCTGTACAAAAGTTGGGCCAGCTCCACCTCGTCTTTGGCGGCGCTGACGACCATGTGGGGCAGGTGGCGCAGATATGCCAGGTCGAAGGTGCCGTGGTGGGTTGGGCCGTCGTCTCCCACGACGCCGCCGCGGTCGAGGGCGAAAGTCACCGGCAACCTCTGGAGGCAAACGTCGTGGTTAATCTGGTCGTACGCGCGCTGCAGGAAGGTGGAGTAGATGGCGCACACCGGCCTTAATCCTTCGCACGCCAGGCCGGCGGCGAGGAGGACCGCCGTCTGCTCGGCGATGCCGACGTCCACGAAGCGATCCGGGAACCGCTCGCGGAAGAGGCTCAGGCCGGTCCCCTCCGGCATGGCCGCGGTGATGGCGAAGATTTTCTCGTCCTCCTCCGCCAACTCCACCAGCGTCTCGGCGAACACCTCGGTATAAGGCTTAGCCCCGGCCTTTTTGCGCGGCTTGCCGGTAGCGACGTCGAAGGGCGGGTGGCCGTGGTAGGTCGTGGCGTCGTTCTCGGCGGGGACGTACCCCTTTCCCTTCTGCGTCAGGACGTGGAGCAGCACCGGGCCGCGGAGCTTTTTAAGTCCTTCCAGCGTCCGGACGAGCGCCGGTATGTCGTGGCCCTTGACGGGGCCGACGTAGCGGAAGCCCAGCTGCTCGAACAACATCCCGGGCGTGAGGAGGTTTTTTATCGACTCCTCCAGGCGGCGGGCCGCGCCGAAGAGCGACTTGCCCCAAGCCGGGATCGACTTAACGAGGTCCTGCATGTCGGAGCGGAACTTGTCGTAAGGGGGGAACAACATGACGCGCGCGAGGTAGTCGGCGAAGGCGCCCACCGACGGCGATATGGACATCTCGTTGTCGTTGAGAACGACGATGAAGTCGGTATCTTCGCGGTGGCCCGCGACGTTGAGGCCCTCCAACGCGCAGCCGCCCGAGAGCGCGCCGTCCCCTATTACGGCTACGACGCGGAAGTCCTCGCCGTTGCGGTCGCGGGCTACGGCCATCCCCAGCGCCGCCGATATGGACGTCGACGCGTGTCCCACGCCGTACGCGTCGTACTCGCACTCCGAACGCTTGGGGAAACCGGAAATGCCCCCGGCCTGGCGGAGGGTGTCGAAACGGTCGCGGCGGCCCGTCAGGATCTTGTGTCCGTACGCCTGGTGCCCCACGTCCCATATTATTTTGTCCCGCGGCGCGTCGAAGACGTAGTGGAGCGCGATTGTCAACTCGACGACGCCCAGGCTGGGCGCGAGGTGGCCGCCGGTCCGCGAGACGTTCTCGATGATGAAAGTCCGCAACTCGTCCGCGAGCTGCTCGAGCTCACCTTCGTTCAAGCCCTTCAAGTCCGCAGGCGAATTTATACGGCTAAGAATCTCGACCATTACCTATTCCTTACGACGGTTGCCGGCCGGCGTGGCCGCAGCCGGCGTCAGTACGTTCGTGCGAGTAGAAACTCGGCCCACGCGGCGAGCATGTCGCGGTAGTCGCCCGCCGGGAGGCCGTCGAGCTCCTGCAACGCCCTTTCGTGATGCCGGCGCGCCCTTTCGCGAGCGTACGAAACGCCGCCCAGCGCGGCCAGCTTCTCCTTTAAAATGTCGACTTCCCCGTCGGTGGCGTCGTCGCGCCCCAGCGTCGCCGCGATATATTCCCTGTCGCCGGCGTCGGCTTCCAGGTACGCGCCCAGCACGACCGCGGTTCGCTTGCCCTCGCGCAAATCGGAAGCGGCGGCTTTGCCGGTTTTACCTTCGTCGGCGAAATAGGGCAACGTGTCGTCGACGTGCTGGAACGCGGTCCCGCACGATCGGCCGAAGACCCCCAGCTTGTCGATTACATCCGGCGACGCGCCGCCCACCGTCGCCCCCGCCCGGGCGCACCACTCGTACAGCGCGCCGGTCTTCTTGGCAAACATATCCTCCACGGCCTCGACCGTTACTTCCGCCAGCGGCGCCCGGCTCAGCTGCACGTCCTCGGCCTCGCCCGCCAGGATCGCCGGGACCGTGGCCGCGGCGAGCTCGGTAGCGAGGCGCCAGGCCGTCTCGGCCGTCGTCACGCCGTTCTCGGGAAGTCGAGACAGCAGATGCGCCGCCCAACACGGCCCCATATCCCCCGCCAACACGGCCACCGTCAGGCCATAGTGCCGCGCTTCCTCGCCCTCCAGGCCGAGCTCCGCAACCCCTCGCGCGGCGAGTTCGTTGTGGACCGTCGGGCCGCCGCGGCGCAGCTCGTCGCGGTCTATGATGTCGTCGTGGATAAGGGTCCAGTTGTGCGTAACCTCGGCCGCGGCCGCCGCGGCCAGCGCCCAATCCTCCTCGCCTCCCGCCGCGCCGCAGCAGAACAACACCGCCGCCGGCCGAAGGCCCTTGCCGCCCCGCTTCAGGTACGCCGCCGCAGCATCCCGCAGGTGCGCCGGCGCCACCGCCGACAAGAAGTCGTCCGCGGCGAGGTACTCGCGCGCCCGGCGCGCCCTTTCCTCGACAGCTCCTATTATTTCTCCTCGCGTCAACGCCTCAATCGCCCTCGTCGACGTCCTCGAGCTCCGGCTCGCCTTCCACGTCGCGCGACAGCTTCTTTATCTTGGTCTCGGCCCGGGCCAGCACCTCTTCCAGGCGCTTGGTTATCGCCACGCCCTCCTCGTAGAGCGCGAGCATCTCGTCGAGCGTTTCGGGACCCTCCTCGAGCGCCGTGACAATCTCCGACAAGCGCGCGAGGTCCTCCTCGAACGTCGGTTTATCTTTTTTAGGCAACTTCTTCGGCCTCCCCGTCGACTACGTCCACGGCCCGGCGGCCGTCGGCGAAGTTTAACGTTAGCCTCTCGCCGGCACCGGCCTGGGCGGCGCGCCTGACCGTCCTGCCGTCGCGGCTGGCGACGTTGTAACCACGCTCCAGCGTGGCCGCCGGCGAGAGCGCGCGAAAAGCGCCGGACACCTCCACGTACCCGCCGCGGAAGGAGGCGAGGGCGTGGCCCACGGCCCGCGACGCCCGGGCGGCCGCCTCGTCGACGCGTTGGCGCCTCTCGTCCAGCCGCCCGGGGACGGCGCGGAAGCCGTACGACGTTTTGGCCGCCGCCAATCCCTCGCGCGCGCCGGCGACGTAATCGCGAGCGGCGCCTAACGCATCAAGCCCCATCTCCGTCACCTCGGCCCGGACGTCCTCCTTCACCCGCACCGCCAGCTCGGCCGCCGCCGAAGGGGTGGGCGCGCGGACGTCCGCGGCGAAGTCGGCCAGCGTCCAGTCCACCTCGTGTCCCACCGCCGATATCGTCGGCGTTCGCGACGCGGCTATGGCGCGGACCGCGACCTCCTCGTTGAAGGCCCACAAGTCCTCGAGCGAACCGCCGCCCCGCCCCACGATAAGGACGTCGGCGACGCCGGCCTCGTCGAAGTCCGCGATGGCCCGGGCGACGTCGGCCGCGGCGCCCTCGCCCTGGACCTTCGCCGGCCGCAGTATTACGGTGATACCCGGCCAGCGTCGCGACAGGACGTGCTGGATGTCGCGGAACGCCGCCCCCGAGGGCGACGTGACCACGCCCACCCGGCGCGGGAAGCGCGGCAGCGGCCTCTTCCGCTCCTCGTCGAACAAACCCTCCGCGGCGAGCTTCTTCTTGAGCCGCTCCAGCGCGGCCATAAGCTCGCCCTCGCCGCGCAGCGCGAGCGACGAGACGTAGAGCTGGTACGAGCCCTGCGGCGGGTAGACGCCGAGCCGGCCGCGGGCGACCACCTCCAGGCCGTTCTCGGGCGTAAACCGCAGCCTCGCGTTCGCCGGGTGGAAGAAGACGCACCGCAGCACCGCGGCGTCGTCCTTGAGCGAAAAGTACATGTGCCGCGCGGCGTGATGTTTGAAGTTCGATATCTCGCCTTGTACCGCGAACTCGGCGTCGAACGCGCCCTCCAGCGTCGCCCGCACCTCTTCCGTAATCCCGCTTACGGTGTAGACGGCGGGGCCGACAGGCACCTCGAAAAGGGGCAGCTCGCGTTCGTCGTTCATAACGATATCTCCGCCCCCGCGGCCCGGGCCACGCCGGCCAGGAGCAGCGCCGTCGTCACCGGCCCCACGCCGCCCTTGGGAGGCGTGACCAGCGACGCCACCTGCGCGACCTCGTCGAAAGCGACGTCGCCCACGACGGTGCCGTCCTCCAGAAAATTGTAGCCGCAATCTATCACCGCGGCTCCCGGCTTTACCATATCCCCCGTGACGACGCCGGCCGCCCCGGCGGCCACGACCAGCACGTCCGCGCGCCGGCACGCCGCGGCCAGGTCGCGGGTCCGCGTGTGGCATATCGTAACCGTAGCGTGGCGCGCGACCAGCAACCCCGCGACCGGCTTACCCACGACCGGCGACCTCCCCACCACCGTCGCCTCCGCGCCGACGAGCTCGACGCCGTGCGAGTCCAGAATGTACAACGCCGCGGCCGCGGTCGACGGAACGAACGCCGGCCTTCCCGCCCACAGAAGGCCCAGCGACGCGCTGGTCTGGCCGTCGACGTCCTTGACGACCGGTATCCCGTCGGCCAGCTCGGCGTCCACTTCTCTACCGGCAAAGGGCTTTTGGAGTATTATGCCGTGTACCGTCGCGTCGTCGCTGGCCGCCGCGATCACGCGCGCGGCTTCCACCGGGTCCGGCGCCAGCTCGTGTACGACGACGCCGATGCCGACGCCCTCGCCCGCCCGGGCCAGGGACCGGGTATACGCCGCGGCGCCGTCCTCGCCCCGGGCGAGCACCACAGCCAACGTGGGCGGCGCGGCCGCCTCGGCCACGGCGGCGCGCACCTTCTCCTTTATCGTCGCGGCTAGATTCTTCCCGTCAAATACGGTCGCAGACGTCACGATTAGTTAACCCCGTACGATTTGAGTTTGCGCTGCAACGTGCGCAAACCTATGCCCAAAACCTTGGCGGCTTTGGTGCGGTTGCCGCCCAGCTCCTTTAGCGTATTTTCGATCATATAACGCTCGGCGTCGGCCAACTTCATACCCACGCGGATGCCGTCGGCCTTGGCCTCCTCCACCGAGCGCCGCACGTTGGGCGGGATGTCGTCGCGCGTCAGGCGGCTCGAGTGCGCCATCACCGCCATGCTCTCGACCACGTTCCGCAGCTCGCGGACGTTGCCGGGCCAATTATACGCCCGGAAGAGCCAAACGACGTCGTCGTCTACGCCCTCGATGTCGAGGTGGTTTTTCTCGTTAAACTCGCGGATGAACGCGTTCACCAGGAGCGGTATATCTTCGGCGCGGTCGCGGAGCGGCGGGACGTCGACGGTTACCACCTTCAGGCGGTAGTACAAGTCCTCGCGGAAGCGGCCTTCGCGTACGTCTTCCTCGAGCTGGACGTTGGTCGCCGTTATAAGGCGGACGTCGGCGCGCAAACTCTCGGCGCCGCCCACGCGCTGGAAGACGCCGTCCTCCAGGACGCGAAGCAGTTTGACCTGCGTCGCCGGCGGGATCTGCGACACCTCGTCCAGGAGCAGCGTCCCCCCGTCGGCGGACTCGAACCGCCCGAGGTGCCGCCGCACGGCGCCCGTAAACGCCCCTCTCTCGTGGCCGAAGAGCTCGGACTCCAGGACGCCCTCCGCCAGCGCGGCGCAGTTGAGCTTCACCAGCGGCCCGTCGCGGCGACGGCTGTTGTAATGTATGGAGTCGGCGATAAGTTCCTTGCCGGTGCCGCTCTCGCCGTATATCAAGACCGTGGCGTTGGTGGGCGCTATGCGCGTAATGAGGTCGTATATCTCCTGCATCGGCTTCGAACGGCCTATGATGCGGTCGAACGAATATTTTCCGTACAAGCGGGTTTTGAGCTCGAGGTTCTCGAGCTCGAGCTTGCGCCTCTCGAGAGCTTTTTCTACGACGCGGCCGAGACGCTCGGGGTCGATAGGCTTCGTCAGGTACTCGTACGCGCCGCGCCGCGTGGCCTCCACCGCGGTCTCGATGGTCCCGTAACCGGTGAGGATGACGAAAGGGACCGCGGGCCACCTATCGTGGGCCATCATCAAAAAATCCAGGCCGTCCATCCCGGGGATGACCATGTCGGCGATGACGACGTCGACGGTTTCGCCTTCCAGTATCTTCAGGCCGGCGTCGACGTCGAAGGCCACGTACGTCTCGTAACCCTCCGCGCGCAGAAGCTCGGCCAGCCCCTCCGCCGCGGCGCGGTGGTCGTCGACTACGAGGACGGCCGCGGCCCCCGATGGGGCGGCCTGGCGCGCTTCCCTCTCCGTTGCGGCCTTGTCTTCAACCATAGCTTACGCGGATTATAACTCAATCCGTAAGGTTTTTCAAATCTCGGTCTTCTTGCGCGTCCCGGTTTCCCTCCGCGGCGCCGCCGAGCGCGACGTAGCGGCGATAGGCGGCCTCCGCCGCAGCCGTTTCTCCGAGGACGGAATAACACTCGGCCAGATAACCGTATACTTTGGGCGAACGGGGAGCGACCCGGCGCTCGGCCTCCAGCTCGCGGACGGCGGCCGCGACGTCGCCCCGGCCGCGGTAGTACCTGCCGAGCAACAGGTGGGCCCCCGCTACGTCGGGGTCGACCGCTATTGCGCGGCGGGCCGCCGCCAACCCTTCGTCGAAATTCCCGGCCTCCATCGAAACCGCGGCGTAACGAGCGAGCGCCTCGCCGTCGCGCGGCGTAAGGTTTACCAGGCGCCGGAAGGACTCGGCCGCGGCGGCGTAGTTCTTCTGCCTGATGTGACACTCGCCGAGCATGCGCCAGGCGTCTGCGTACCCGGGGAAACTCCCGACGGCCGTTTCGAGCAAGGGGACAGCGAGGTGATACTTGCCGCGGCGCGCCAGGCTGGCGGCCAGGAAATAATTCGTCTCGGCGTCCAGCGGGTCGATCTCGAGCGATTTGAGATAATAGTACTGGGCGAGGTCGTCTCGCGCCTGACGTTCGTAAACCAAGCCGAGGTAACCGAGGGCGTACGCGTTGTCGTCTTTGTACCTAAGGGCTTCCCGGAAATGCGCCGCCGCTTCGTCCATATCGCCCTGGACGAGGTAGTAGGTGCCGTAGTTGAAGTACGACTGCGTCGCGATGGCGTCGCGGTCGCAACCCACGCCCGGGACCCAGGAGAAAGCGAGCAGAAAGGCCGCGGCGGCCGTCGCAAAGGCCGCGGCTTTCCAGCGGCGATGCCGGCCGTCCTCCCAGATACGCGCGACGCCGCTTCCCGCGGCTACCGCCAGAACCGGCGCAAGCGGCAGGCGGTACCAGTCAACGACGAAGAAGAGCACCACCGACAACGCCGTCGACAGAAAGAATATGGCCAGCGCCCGCCGGCCGAGCGGCTCGCCCCGCCAACCCAGCGCCAGGCCCACCGCGCCGAACGCGAACAACAGGCCGAAGTACGGTATCGGGACCCTGTGCAAAAAAGAAAAGTTGCGCCGAAAGCCGAAGTCCGCGTTTAAAGTTACCTCGTAGTTGTTGGTCAAGAGCGAAATCTTGCGGCCGTAGAGCAGCGCCGCGTCGCCTCCGTTCCGCACCAGGTACCTCAAGCCGCGTTTGAGCCACCACCGCGACGCCTCGGCCGCGGTCACCGGCCGCCCGAGAGCCACCTCCGCCAGCGCCCGCGTCTGGACTTCGTTCAGCGCTTCCGGCCTTCCTATCGTCCCGCGCGGCGGCATAAAGGACCCCGGCGCGTCGCGGTTGTTGCCGATGAAGAAGTTCACGCCCCCCTGCGACGAGACCACGACCCACTCGTCGGCCACTATTTTGTTTCGGGCCGTAACGCCGCCCACTATCAAAACGACCGGGACCGCGAAAACGGCCACGACCCGCCAGACCGGAACGCGTCGCAGAAGCGGCCACAACGCCAACGCCGGTACGAACAACAATAAATTCGGCCTAGCCAGCGCCGCCGCGCCGAAGAGCAACCCCGCGGCCGCCGCCGCCACGAACCACCGCCGGCCGAAGTCGAGCGCCACGGCCAATAACAAGAGCGACGCCGTGACCAAAAAGAGCATAAGCGACGCCGGCAAGACCAGCGTATCGTAGAAAACGGCCGGCAGGTAAAAGACCCAAACGCCCCCCGCGACCGCCGCGGCCAAAGGGCCGTAAAGGCGCCGCGCCAAGACGTAGACCAAGGCCGCCGTCGCCGCGCCCAAGACGATCTGAACCAAAAGAACGGCGTAAAGGTGAACGCCGAACAGTTTGTATACCAGCGCGAGGAAGAAGGCGTACGCGGGGCCGATATAGTACGCGCTCTTTAGGCCGACGCCGTTGATAACGTCCACGGCCCAATTGTGGAACAGCGACGCGTCCGGGACGGCGTCGACGTACGTCATCAACGGGTCGTCGCGCACGGTGAAGAAGTACGCGAGCCGGTACGCCAACGCCGATATGAAAATAATGGCCGGCCCGGGGCCGCCTATTTTGCGCAAAAACGACTTCATGAGCCGCCTATAAAAAAACGCGCCACGTCAAAATGGCAGCCAATAATAATATTCCACGGCTTTTTTGTCAATAATTTGTTGGTAAACGGCGCCGAAACGGTCCGCCGGGGCCCGCGGCCCGCCCCGATTTTGGGATTTAGCTTGCCCGTCCTTCGTTTTTAATTTAAAATCCTTGCGCCTGCGGGGCCGCCGGACGCGCGCGGCCTATAGATATGAAGAAATGGATCGTAGCGATAAGGGTGCCGTTTTTTACGGCCTCCGTCGCGCCGGCGGTCGTCGGCGTCGCCGTCGCGTTCTACGAGGGTTATGCCATCAACTGGTGGCACGCGGCGCTGACGCTGGTGGGCCTGGTCGCCGTCCACGGCGGCACCAACCTCGCCAACGACTACTTCGACCACGTCACGGGAGACGACTGGGTCAACCTGACGCCGACGCCGTTCTCGGGCGGCTCGCGCGTAATACAAGACGGCCTCATCTCGCCGCGGGGGGTATTCATATACTCGCTGGCCTGCTTCGCCGTCGGCATCGCCTGCGGCCTCTACCTATGGAGAGTGACGCCCGGCAACGTCGTCTTGTGGCTGGGCCTGTTCGGCGTGGCCTCCGGCGCCCTGTATACGGCGCTCCCGGTAGCCATCGGCTATCGCGGCGTGGGCGAACTCTTCGTGGGGCTGAACTTCGGGCCGGTGGCGGTCCTCGGCGCCCACTACGTCCAGGCGGGCCACCTGTCGCCGGCGGCGCTAATGGCCTCGGTCCCGGTCGGGTTACTCATCGCCGCCGTATTATATATTAACGAGTTCCCGGACTACGACGCCGACCGGCAAGTAAACAAAAAGACGCTTATAGTTTTATTGGGCCCCGAGCGCGCGCGTTACGGTTATATAATAATAATCGCGCTGACGTACGCCGCCATCGCGGCTTTCGTGGCCTTCGGCGGCTTGCCGGCGTGGGCGCTGTTGGGCTTGGTCACGCTTCCGCTCGCCGTCAAGGCGGCGGCGGTGTTGATGCGCCGCTACCGCGAACCGTACAAGCTGCTGCCGGCGAACGCGCTGACGATACTCGTTCACTTCGCGACGGCGGTATTACTCGCGGTGGGGCTGGCGCTGGGCCGCGCGGCCTAATTACGCGCCGCGGGTTCCGCCCACGACGACGGAGGGCGTCGCACCCTTCTCGCGGGGCTCGAGCAGGTCGCGGGTAAACCACAGCGAGAGGGCGGCGAAGGCCGCGGCCAGGCCGTAGAGGACGTCGTAGCCCGCGTACTTCAAGATAAAGCCGCCGCCTACGGCCGCGACCATGGCGATGCCGTTCACGGTATTGTTGAAGCCGACGTAAACCGGCCGAAGGTGGGCGGGGGCGACGTCGATGACGTAGTTGATGCTGCCGAACTCGGCGCCGGACCAGCCGAAGCCGACCAGGAAGAAGAGGGCGTAGAAAAGATAGATGCCGCCCCACTCCGCCCGGGCCGAAAAGAAATACAACAGCGGGGGCAATATGGTGAGGAACGCGCCGCCCTGCACCAGGGCCCTGTTGCCGCGCCGGCTCGAGAGGTATCCCCAGAGCAGGTTGGATGTTACGGTCCCGGCCATGAGCGCGGCGAGAAAGGGCCCGGCCGCGGCGGCGCCCAACCGGAGCTTCCACATCGCGAGGCCTATGTAAAAAGGCACGCCCAACCGGCTGACACAAATGAATACGCGGGAGATTACGAAGCGGCGGTAGTTGGCGTCCGCGCGCAAGAGGCCGAGGCCGGCCTTGACGGTCTGGAGGAAAGAGTGCTTTTCGGTTACCGCCTGGCCCTCCGGTTCGCGGCTTAGAGACATCGCGAGGAGCGCGACCACGGTGACGGCCGCGGCGACGACGAACAGGACGCCGTACGACGTGGGGAACGGCAATACCCGTAGGACCGGCCCGACCAACACGATGCCCGCAACCGCGCCCAGGACGCCGCCGCCGAACCGCCGCACGGTGAACAACAGGCTGCGGCTTCGCGAGGATATAGTACTTCCGACGATATCCATGAACGGCGGGCCGGCGAGGCCGGCGGTAAAGTGAAGCGCGCCGTACGCGACGAGGAAACCGACCAGCAAGGCCGGCCCCGGCGCGAGGACGAACGGCAGCGCCGCCAGGAGAGCGACTATAAAGCCGCGGGCGACGGCCGTCGCGCGGTAGAACGGCATCTTGCGGCGCAGGTGCAGGACGCGCGAGGCGGCGAAGAGTTGCGGCAGCGGCCAGCATATCGCGTCCAATTGCCCCGCGACCCCGACCCATACCGGGTTGGCCGTCAGCGTCCCCACGAACGCCGGGACGACGGTGGCGGAGTTGAAGACGGCGAAGAATATATGGAAAATTACGCCGTTGACGGCGGCGCAAGCGAAATTCCAGCGATAGTAGGGAGCTTTTTCCGCGGCGGCCATTGGCGTGTAATCTAACCGAAGGCGCGGCCTTTGTCAAGCGTGACCTGGGGAACGTCATATGCTGGATATAAGGTTCATAGAAGAAAACGCGGATAAAATACGCGAGATGCTCGCGGCGCGCGGCGTCGAGTTCGACCTGGACAACGTCCTCGAGCTCGCCGCGCGGCGCCGCGCCGCGATAGCCGACGTCGAGGCCAAACGCGCCGAGCACAACCGCGCCAACGACGCCATCGCCGCGGCCAAGCGCGAAGGACGCGACGTAGCGGATGACGTCGCCGCCGCCCGTAAGCTAGGCGACGAGGTAAAAAAATTTACGGCGCGCTGCGCCGCGGTGGAGGAAGAGCTGCACGCTCTGCTGTTATACTTGCCCAACGTCCACCACTCCTCCGTACCCGTCGGCGCGGACGAGACGCACAACGAGATTCGACGCGTAGGCCGGGAGCCGCGCGATTTCGACTTCCCGCCCCGGCCTCACTGGGAGCAGGGCGAAATGCTCGGTATCATAGACCAGGAACGCGCGGTCAAAGTCGCCGGCGCGCGCTTTACGATGACCGTAGGCCCGGGCGCCCTAATGGAACGGGCTTTGCAAAATTTGATGTTGGACGAGGCGGCCAAGCGCGGCTACGTCGAAGTTCTCGTGCCGTTTATGGTCCTCGGCGAGGCGATGGAGGGTACGGGGCAGCTCCCCAAGTTCGCCGACGACATGTACAAACTCGACGGCGAAGACATGTGGCTGGTGCCGACGGCGGAGGTCCCGGCAACCAACCTCCACCGCGACGAGATATTGACGGCCGACCAGCTGCCCATAAAGTACGCCGCGTTCACGCCCTGCTTCCGGCGGGAGGCCGGCGCGCACGGCCGCGACACCCGCGGCATGATACGCGTCCACCAGTTCCTCAAAGTGGAGCTGGTCAAGCTCGTCCACCCCGACAAGTCGTACGACGAGCTGGAGACCCTGGTCGCCGACGCCGCGCACATCCTCGACATGCTCGAGCTTCCCTACCGCGAGGCGGTCCTCAGCACCGGCGACCTCGGCTTCGGCGCCACCAAGTGCGTCGACCTCGAGGTGTGGATACCGTCCGAGGAGAAGTACCGCGAGATCTCGAGCTGCTCGAACTACGAGGCGTTCCAGGCGCGCCGCATGAACACGCGCTTCCGGCCCAGGAAGGGCGCCAAACCCGAATTCGTCCATACCCTCAACGGCTCCGGCCTGGCCATAGGCCGGACGTTGGTGGCGATCGTAGAGAACTTCCAAAACGCCGACGGCTCCGTTACGATACCCGACGCGCTCCGGCCTTATATGAACGGCCTGGAGAAAATAGCTTAGGGAAAAACGGCGCCGCGGCCTTCGCGTTCCGGAGGGGCATATGTCGGGCCATTCCAAATGGAGCACGATAAAGCATAAGAAGGCCAAGGAAGACCAGAAGCGGGGCAAGGTCTTCTCGCGGCTGGCGCGGGAGATAATAGTCGCCGCGCGCGAGGGCGGCGGCGACCCGAGCGTCAACACCCGCCTGCGAGTCGCGGTCCAGGCGGCCAAGGCCGCCAACATGCCGGCGGACAACATCGCCCGGGCCATCAAGCGCGGAACGGGTGAAGTCGAGGGGGCGCAGCTCGAGGAGATAACGTACGAGGCCTACGGCCCGGGCGGCATCGCGATGTGCGTCGAGGTCATGACCGACAACAAGAACCGCACCACGCCCGAGATACGCTTTATCCTCGACAAGCACAGCGGCTCCATGGCCGAGGTGGGCGCGGTGACGTGGATGTTCGAGCGCAAGGGGATGGTGATCGTGGACGCCGACCGCGCCACCGAGGAACAGCTGCTGGAGGCGGTGCTGGACGCCGGCGCCGAGGACATCCGCCCGGGCGACGACGTCTTCGAGGTCTACTGCCCGCCGGAGCGGTTGGCCGACGTCACCGACGCGCTGGGCGCGGCGGACGTCGAGTTCGCCACCGCCGAGGTCTCGCTCGTCCCCAAGAGCGTCATCCTGCTAGAGGGCAAGAACGCGGCCAAGTTCGTGAAGTTGTTGGAGGCATTGGAGGAGCACGACGACGTCCAGACGGTTTACGCCAACTTCGACATCCCGACGTCGGTGATGGAGAAGCTGGCCGCGGCCTGAGGTTATGCCGACCGGCGCCGTTACCCGCGCGTTCCCCCGGGGTATGTTTCGCGCATCCGTCGCCGATTCACGCCCGGCCAAGGACCAAAAACCCCGGCCGATATAACTATTACTAAATATAAATTTTCCTATTTCACACCGCTTCGGGTTATGTTATCTTACTACCGAGATAGGGAAGATAAAAAATAACAGACCATTAACGGGAGGATTTTAATTAAGGTTAATAAGCTGGTATGATTACGCAAGCGGAGGCCGAGCTACTAATAAAAATGAATAAATACGCGCGCCCCGGCGACGCTTATAATTTCCCCGGG
>JAUWLW010000087.1 GCA_030613505.1 Candidatus Zixiibacteriota bacterium | reverse complement strand
CGCCCTTTGTAGGAACCGTCGACGTAGATGTCGCCGTCGTCCTCGACGCGGCCGTAGTACGAGCCGTCGCGATATATGTCGCCGTCGCTCTCGACGCGGCCGGCGTACGAGCCGTTCACGTAGACGTCGCCGTCCGCCTCGAGGCGGCCCCGGTAGGAGCCGCCGACGTAGACGTCGCCGTCTTCCTCGACACGCCCCTCGTACGAGCCGTTCACGTAAATATCGACGTCGGCTAAGGCCGCGGCCGCGGCGCCGAGCAACGCAACCGCCGCCCAAACGCGATAATTCATAAGGGTACCTCCGTCTCTCGCGCCGCCACGCGTTATTATAACCGATGGCCGGCAGTTTGTTAAAGGATAAACGTTACGGCCGCCGTCAACGTCTAACTTGACATAAAACGTACCGGATTATAAAATATTAAGAGGAGCGCAATGACAACCACAGAAAAGGAAGCGAAAATGGGTACCGACGCGATATCGGCACGACCCGTCGCGCGGCTCGGCCGCTTACCGGCGGTATTGACAATCGCCGTTTTGGCGGCCGCCGTGGCGTCGGTGGGCGGCACCTCCTGCGGCCAGGTCAAGACGTCGGACGAGCCCGGCGGCATCGGCAAAACGGAGGACTTCGTCCCGGGTCAAATAATAGTCTGGTTCGACGACGACCTGGGCGACGCCGCCGTCGACGAATTCGTGGCGAAGACGGGCGGCGAGATAATAGAGCGCAGCAGCGTCACGCCCACGCGGGTGGTCCTGGCCGTA
The DNA here is from genome assembly GCA_030613505.1 of Candidatus Zixiibacteriota bacterium. Classification (GTDB taxonomy): domain Bacteria; phylum RBG-13-66-14; class B26-G2; order WVWN01; family WVWN01; genus WVWN01. Next base: position 3,783 of record JAUWLW010000087.1, on the reverse strand, counting down.
CCGGAAGGCGAGGAGGACCGCTACGTTGAGGCCTACCGGAAACTAAAAGAGGTCCGCGCCGCGGAAAAGAACCATATCTTCCGAGCCCTGCCGGAGGGCGGCGGGACAGGCGCCGACGACGCCGAAAAATATAAAATAAAAAGCCAGTAGCGGAACACGCCGGCGACAACGCACTTCCAAGAAAGAGGTCCCTATGCCGTACGGTACATCACGCAAGACTCGGTCCTTAAGGCCGGGCCGGCTGGCGGCCGGCGCCGCGGCCGCATTTTTTATCGCCGCTTTCGCAACCCCTCCTCCCGCTGACGCCGCGACGGTCAAAACGTCGCGCGACGTCGCCGGCGCCGGCGTAAGCGAGGAATACGTCCCGGGCGAAATAGTGGTCTGGTTCGCGGACGCCGCGAGCGCGGCCCAAATTGACGCCGTCGTCGCGCGCGCCGGCGGCGACGTGGTAGCCCGAAGCGCCGTAACGCCGTCGCGGGTGGTTGTATCGGTACCGGAAGGCGAGGAAGAGTCGTACGCCAAAAGATATCGGGCGCTGCGATCGGTCCGCGTCGCGGAGAAGAACTACATCCTCCACGCGCTGTGGAAGCCCAACGACCCCCTCTATAAGCACCAATGGCATTACAATAAACCGAACTTCATCTACGCCGAACAAGGTTGGGACATCGAGCGCGGCGACTCGGGCGTCGTCGTGGCCGTCATCGACACCGGCGTGGCGTACGAGAACTACGCCATCCCGTCGTACGAGCGGGATGAGGTCGACGGCTCGAGCTACGTCCAGGCGCCCGACCTGGCCGGGACCAGCTTCGTCGCCGGGTACGACTTCGTGCACGACGACGCACATCCCAACGACCAGAACGGCCACGGCACCCACGTCGCCGGTACGATCGCGCAGACGACGAACAACGGCGCCAACGTGGCCGGCCTGGGACACCTTTCCAGCATAATGCCGATTCAGGCCCTGGACAACTCGGGGTCCGGTACGGCCGCGGACATCGCGGACGGCATCGACTTCGCGCGGGTGAACGGCGCTCACGTAATCAACATGAGCTTCGGCGGGGGCGCGATTACCGAAGTGATAAAAGGGGCTTGCAGCGACGCCGAGGCCGCGGGGTTGGTCCTCGTCGCCGCCTCCGGCAACGACGGCGCCGATACCTTACTCTACCCGGCGGGCTACGACAGCGTCATCGCGGTGGGCGCCGTCGACTACGACGGCGATTTGACCTGGTACTCGAACTACGGCGTAGGCCAGGAGCTGGTGGCGCCCGGCGGCGATACCAAAGTCGACAAAAACAACGACGGCTACCCGGACGGCGTATTGCAGATGACGTACGACCAGCTGTACGAGCCGGGCATATTACCCGGCAACCCGAAGGCCCTGGCCAACGTAACCACCTTCACCAACTACTTCCTCCAGGGGACGTCGATGGCCTCCCCCCACGCCGCCGGCCTCGCCGCGCTCATCGTCGCCAGCGGCTATACCAACAACGACGACGTCCGCCGCAAGCTGCGCGGCTCGGCCACGGATAAAGGCTTTACGGGATACGACCTCGAGTACGGCTACGGCCTCATAAATTGCGATGGAGCGCTCCAACCCGGCGTCCCGGAAGTCGACGAGTGCGGCGACTGCGCGCAGCTCTCGCTGGCCGAATACTTCGTCTTCTTCGGCCTATTCTGCGGCGCGTACGGCGTCATCATCGCCCGGCGGAAATTCCGGAAGTAGAAAGGAATCCGAGGGGAATAAAAAGGCCGCCCGCTGGGGCGGCCTTCTTAGTAAACGAATCCGAGTTACTTATCCCCCACCTCGAGCCGGGCCGACGCCGTGTTGGAGCCGATGTCGGGGCTGTACATGCCGTAGATGCGGGCCGGCAGCGCCGCGTACTCGCCAGGCACTTCGGCGCGGAGGCGGTAGGTCACCACCGTCTCGCCCGCGCGCAGCCGCTCGAAGAAGACGTTGCGCTGCTTGTTCCACAGCTCGACGTACGCGCCCAGCGGCCAGCTGTACCCGGACCGCGTCTCGAGGTAGATAAGGCCCGCGGCCTTGGGGTCCTCCATCACGACGTAGTCGAAGTCGTACGGCGAGTTTATCGTCAGCTCCACCTCGAGCTCCTCGCCCAGCTCGAGCGCCCTGTTGAGCGGCAGCCGCTTCTCCTTGAGCTTGCCGCGCTTGAACTCCTTTTTAATAATGTAGAACTTCCGCTCGAGCGTTACGGAGCCCTGGACCGCGGGGAGGTCCTTCGCCTCGGCGTAGTACTCCACCGCCATGGTGTAGAACACCGGCCCCTCGCCCGACGTGCGCTCGAGCGTCATTTCGTTCTCGCCCGCGCCGAATTCGTCCGGCGCGAACGTCACCGTCTCGGACGGCGCCTCGTAGGCGGTGGGCTCGAGCTCCATGCCGCCCTCGACCTTGCCGGCGCGGTACGCGACGACGATGGGCGCCGCCAACTCGGGCCGCGCCAGGATGTAGCGTATGAGCGCGGTGGTCGCCGCGGCGGAGTCCTTGGTGGACTTCCAGGAGGCGCCGCGCCGCTGGTCGACGAGCCAGTCTACGATGTACGGGAGCTGCGGGCTGTCGGCCTGGTGCGCCAGCTTGACGTCGAGGACTTTGGCGGTGGTCTCGACGCCGTCGTCCCACCAACGCCAGCAGTTCTCCGGGTCTTCGCCCCAGTGGAGCGTATTGTCGGCCCCCACTTTGGCGCCGTTATCCAAATTCCTGAGGATCACCGCGAGGCGCTGCTCGTCGCCCAATTGGCGCAGGACCGAAGCCAGCAGCGCGAGGCTCATGTGGCTGTGCGGCGAGCGGTACTCGAAGTAGTAGTCGGCCACCTCCGCCGCGGCGTCGTCATCCGCCGCCAATATGCCCGTCCGCAGCGCGACGTCGGCGACGTAGAGCGAGAGCGCCGACGGGTAGCGGTCGCGGTTGTTGCGCCAATCGTCGACGTAGCCGGCCAGATACTTCTCTCCCCCGGCGTACATCTCGTCTACCCTGGCCGCCGCGTTCTCGGAGAGGAAGGGGTTGCCCCGCAGCGTGCCCAGGCCGTCGACGGCGTAGGCCGTCATGTACGGCGACTCGCGGCCGCCCTTCCACCACGGCCAGCCCCCCTCCGCGGTCTGTTGCTCGGCCAGGCGCGCCACGCCCTCGTCGACGGCCTCCGTCAAACCCTCGGCGAGCTTCGACTGCTCGAGGCCCAGGTCCGCCGCCGCCGCGGCCAAGAGCGCGTTCATCCGGAAGCGGTTGAGCGTCTGCTCGACGCAGTCGTACGGGTATTTTTTAAAGAAGTCCAGGCCGTGGCTCAGCGTCGCCGCCAGCGACGGCGTGACGTACAACTCGCCGGCGAAAGTATCCGGTACCATACCCTCGGCCACCGTAAGCTCGTGCGATACCTCTTTGCGCAGCCGGCCGCCGAACGCCTGGCGGATCTGCGTGCCGTGGGGATATATGGGCAGCGTCAGCGCCGCGGCGTCGGACTCGACGTCGGTCAAGGCCGACGTCGTGAGATGGGCCTCGCCCGCCGCCGGCGCCTCCACCCACCGGTAGAGGACCGCCTTGCCGTCCGGCGAAACGTCCTCCGTCGTCGACGCCTCGCCCCTGACGCCGACCAGCCCCTCCGCCTCGACGGACAGCTTCAGCTCCTTAGCCTCCTTTAAATAATTGTGGCCTATGGCCGTCAAGCGCGCGACGTCGCCGGCGACGAAGTAGCGCGGCGCCTTCAAGCGGGCGATGACGAACTTGTTGACCTCGAACGAGCTCGAGCCCCAGCCGAAGCGCTGGCCGCTGTCGAG
>JAUWLW010000031.1 GCA_030613505.1 Candidatus Zixiibacteriota bacterium | reverse complement strand
CCGCGGCGGCTTCGCCACAGCCGGTTATACTCACCAGCTACCTTGGCGTTACCTCAATTCCGTCGAACCCTATATCCGTTACGAACGCTACGACCCGGCGGTGTTCCGGCGGGGTTGGTCGCCCGAAGACCGTTATACGGGAGGCTTCGCACTTTACTTTATAGGCCGCAACCTCATGTTCAAAGCCGACTATACCCGCATCCTAGAGGAAGAACAGCGTCGTACGAACGACGAAATAGAAAGTCTATTCCAGGTGATGTTTTAAAGTGATTCCTCAAATATAAACCGGAACCGCCTTTTAATACAGGCCTTATTTAGGAGGGCCCGCATGCGTTATATACGAATTCTTTTTTTCGCGGCGACCTTTACCGGCGCCGCGTACGCCGTACAGGTCAACGTCCCGCTCGACGAGGTTACCGTTAACCTCGGGTTGCTACTGCAAGCCGGCCATCGCTACGAATATCACAACTTAGGTCGTTACCACCTTGATAAAAGCGACTTCGTCATTCCGGAAGCGGAGCTACGCGTTTACGGCCGGGTATTCGATAAGGTCGAATACGACTTAAAACCTTCCTTTTCGATCTACGGCCGCGTTTACTTACGGGAAGCTTTTATAGGAACCGTGTTACCAGCAGGTTTTTCAGCCAAGGTAGGCCGCTTTTTCGTCCCCTTCGGCGTCGAGGCCACTACGTACGAGGGTTATCTAACCTGCAGCTCCAGAACCGTTACGTCGGACGCAATCGCGCCCGGCCGAAACTATGGCGTCCGCTTCGACTACCTCCTCGAGCGCGACGTTTGGCCTTATAAAATCGGCGCCGCGGCGGGCGTATTCAACGGCAGCGGCCCGCTGATTAACGGCGCCGGCCGGATTTATGGGACGCCGGTACCGGGGGTCAGAAACCTTGAATTTGGAGTCTCTTATTTCTGCGCCAAAACGCGCCGGGAAAAATACCGGCGGTACGCACCCGACGAAGAACATTACCTTTCGGAACCCCGCGCCGGCGCCGACCTCTCGTTTGCGGCTTGGCGTTTCGAATTCCTTGCCGAGTATATGCAACGTTTTTTCAACGATTACCCGATCCCTACGCCCGGGTATCGAGAGCCGTATTACGTTTATAAGGATACGTACGAGCGCGGCTACTTCGGCACGCTGACTTATACCCAACCGCTGCCCTGGCGCAACTTCCAGGATTTCGCGCCGTACGCGCGTTACGAGCGGTGGGACCCCGCCGTCCTTCACCCAGGCGATATCTCAGAAGACCGCTACACGGCGGGCCTGGCGTTCCATTTCCTCGGCCGCAACCTCATGTTTCGCAGCGACTATACGCGCATACTCGAGGACGAATACCGCACGTCCAACGACGTAATCGCCAGCGAGTTCCAGGTGATGTTCTGACGATGTAGGCTTAGTAACGTGGGATCGTTAAAATCGCCGATAATAAAAAGCCGGCCCTGCGGCCGGCTTTAACATTTCCCCGTCAAGCGCCGTTATCGGTACCTTTCCTTATTCCCCTTTATATATTCTACCAACCGCGCCAGCCCTTCCTCAAACGACACTTTAGGTTCCCAACCTAATATTTCTTTGGCCTTGGCGCCCGAGACGCAGATGCGGTGGATCTCGCCCGGGCGAAGCGGCTCTCGCCGCGGTTCGACGTCGTTGCCGGTTAACGCCGAAAGTTCGTCGAATATTTCTGGGACGGTCGTCTCTTTGCCCGAGCCGATGCATAAAACGCCGTTAAAGTCGCCGTCGGCCGCGAGCACGTGCGCGTCCACTACGTCATCTATATAAACGTAGTCGCGCGACTCGGTCCCGTCGCCGTATATATTGCAGGGCTCCCCGTCGAGCATCTTCAACGCGAAGATAGCGGTCACGCCCGCCTCGCCGTGGGGGTTCTGCCGCGGCCCGTAGACGTTGGGATACCGCAGCGCGACGTAATCCAGGCCCCGTTGGACATTGTACAGATATAGATACCGCTCCACGGCCAGCTTGGAGCAGCCGTATTGGGAAATAGGCCGCGCCGGCGTTTCCTCGGTCACCGGTAACTCTTCGGGCTCGCCGTAAACGGCGCCGCCGGTAGAGGCAAAGATAAATTTCTTGACGCCGACCGCCAGCGCGGCCTCGACGACCTTGATCGACCCCACGATGTTGACGTCGGCGTCGAAGGCCGGTTCCGTTGTAGAGATGCGAACGTCCATTTGGGCGGCGTGATGACTGATTACGTCCGGCCGCTCCGCGGCTACGACCTCGCCGAATTCCATATCGCGGATGTCGAGCTCGTAGAACGCCGCGTCCTCCGGCACGTTGTCCCGCCGTCCCGACGAGAGGTTGTCTACTACCGCGACTTTCCACCCCGCAGAGAGGTACCTCTCCGCGACGTGGGAGCCTATGAAACCGGCGCCGCCTGTGACTAATATTTTCACCTTACTTATCCCTCATTTGGCGTAGCAACAAAACGGCGGCCGCCATAAAACAGGTCCAGCCAAAATCCAAATACGTCTGCGCCGGTAGCTGCACCGCCGGGAATATAAAGTCACGGTTTACGAGGCGCGTTAATATCGCCACGATCCAACCGATAAAACCTAATACGATGAAGACGTCCGCGAGCCTTTTCATATAAAACACCGTCCGGAGGAGTCTAAGTCTCGCTTCCCGGCCTATTTACTCCAGGAGGGTTCGTAATCCTCGTACTCGTTGTCGGTTATTTGCTCGAGCAACTCGCCTTCGGGCGAAAAGATATAAATTTCCAGGTCGCCGTCTTTATCCGAGGCCACCGCGACGTACAGGCCGTCCGGGGAAGGCCAAGCTCGCCCCTCCGTACTCTCCAACGTGATCAGTTCTCGTAGGCCGGATCCGTCGCGGTTGACGGCCATCAAGTCGTAATCGCCGCCCCGGTTGGTAGTGTAGTAGACCGTCCCGCCGTCCGGCGAAAACGTCGGCATCGTATCTATCGCCGGCGAACGGGATAAATTCGTCTTGACGCCGTCCTCGAGCAACAAGATCTCGTTGTCGCCGCCGTCCTCCACGTACGCTAACGCGCCGTCCGGCGCCATACGGGCCATGAACTGGTCCCCCCCGCCGGTGACCAACACCTCGGTTTCGCCGCTTTCAACGTTTAACCGCCAGATATCTTTATCGCCCTCGGCCATCGCGGTATAAATTACCCACCGCCCGTCCGGCGAAAAAGACGGGTCTATCTCCGAATACGGCGTATCGGTTAAACGCCGTAACTCTTTACGGTCCACGCCCATTAAGTAGAGTTCGTGATTGCCGTCGCGGTTGCTCACGAACACGACCCAAGCCCCGTCGGGCGAAACCGCCGGTTGGTCGTCGTAGGCTTTGTTGTTGGTAAGACGGACTATGTCCGAGCCGTCGGCCTGCATCACGTATATCTCCCGGTTTCCGTCCCGGTTCGAGGTGAAGGCGATCTTGCCGGGATATAAGCCGAAAGCAGCAACGGCAAAGGCCGCCAAAACTATAACCGCTGCGATGCGCATATGCCCTCCTGTATACGAAGATTGGGATTTATTTCTTCCTCTCGGATAGTTTTTTAGCACCCCACGCTATGGCGTACTCGTCCGTAAACATGCCGTTGAAGGGATCCGTCGCCAACGCGGATTTTACCGCGGCCAGCGCGCCGTCGTAATCTCCCTTCCTCATCCGCAAACGCGACAGCATTACGTACATCTGGTTTCGCGTCCCCGCGTCTTCAAATTCCTTGGCAAGGCCCACTTCGAATGCTTTAACAGCCTCGTCGATATCAGGTTTATCAGCGAGGAGGTAATATTCGCCGAGCGCAAAATAAGCTTCGCCGCTTGTGGGGTATTTTTCAATCAAAGCGTCGAGCGTTTCCTTTGCCTTGTCGGAATTTTCCGTGGCGACGTACGCGCGGATCCGCAGCCGGGCGACGGCGATCTTGTCCTCGGCTTTTTCGGAATACTTGTCCGCTTTATCCAACGTTTCCAACGCCTCGTCGTTTTCACCGCGGTATATATGGTATACCGCCATACCGCGATAACCGGCCCAGTGCTCGGGCCCCAGCTTGATGCTGCGTTCGAAGCGGTCCCGGGCGAGGTCGACGTGGGCGTCCGCCAGCAATATGTAGTCGACCCGTGACGCCCCCCTCGTCATTTGGGCCTTCGTTCGATATTGCACTGCCATCTCTACGTAAACCCATCCGATGCCGTAATTTACTTCGACGTCGTCAGGGGCGAGCGCTAAGGCTTCGCCGAGGGCGTCGCCCGCCTCCTCGTAGCGGCCGGAGCGGGCCGCTTTGCGAGCGGCGTTGAATAGGACTTTGGCTCGCGCCAACTTCCGCGCCTCGGCCACGTTATTCTCCGCGGCCCAGGCAGGGTGATCGGCGAGCAGTCTATCGTAAAGGCGCACCGCGCCGTCGTAATCGCCGTCCGCGTATAGCGTCTGGGCTCCGGCGTTGAGTTCGGCCCCCGGGTCCGCCTTTTTTCCGCAACCGGTCGCGACGAGCATAAAGAACGCAACCGCCGTCGCCGTAGCCACTCGTACGGTGTCCTTGTACACTATTCCTCGCCTTCCAAAGTTAGGAGTTCTTCGTAAAGTTTTTTCGCCCGTCTCTTAAGTTTCTTGGGTATTCCTACCCGTAACGTCACCACCTGGTCGCCCACCGCGTTGGTGCCGGGCCGCGGTACGCCGGCCCCTCTAATTTTAATAACGTCGCCGTCCTGACTGCCAGCCCGCACCTTCGCCTTCTCATCACCCTTGAGCGTTGGCACGACCACGTCGCCGCCCAAGGCCGCGCGCGCGGGCGAGATCGCGAGTTCGTACAGGATATTGTCGCGGTCGCGTTGGAATACTTTATGCGGTTTGACGCGCGCCTCGACGTACAGGTCTCCCGGGGCGCCGCCGTAGCGGCCGCTCTCACCCTCGCCAACGAGCCGTACGCGCATACCGTCGTCGACGCCCGCGGGTAGGTCGACCTTAATCGCGCGGCGCTCGAGGCGGACGCCCCGGCCGCCGCATTTCTCACACGGGTCGCCGATCACCTCGCCCTCTCCCCGGCAGCGGGGACAAGGCATACCTACGCTGAAGAAGCCGTGTCGCTGGACGATCTCGCCCGCGCCGTGGCACGCCGGACACGTTTCGGGGGACTTGCCGTCGACACCGCCCGTACCGTCGCAGTCGCCGCAGGTGCGCAACCGTTCGACGTCGACCTCGCGCTCGGCGCCGCGAGCCGCTTCCTCGAACTCGAGCGTAACGCGCGCCAAGAGGTCGGAACCGCGCCTGGCCCTGCGGCGGCGCGCCGGGCGCGTCCCGAACAAATCGGATAATAAATCGCCGAAGATACCGCCCGCGGAGAAGAAGCGCTCGAATACGTCGTCGAGGTCGGTGATGCCGCCGTAGCCGCGGCCTTGCAGCCCCTCGTACCCGTACCCGTCGTAGATGCGCCGTTTATCGCGGTCGGCTAGGACTTCGAAAGCTTCCGAGGCCTCTTTAAATTTCTCGGTCGCTTCCGGGGACGGGTCGCGGTCGGGGTGGTACTGCAACGCGAGGCGACGGTACGCCCTCTTGATCTCGTCCAGCGGGGCGTCGCGGGATACGCCCAAGACCTCGTAGTAGTCGCGGGTAGTTCTTGAGGCCATAACCGATTATTTTTCCATCTCGAAAGTTACGTACCTCGTATGGCCCTCTGTTATCACGAGAAGGAGAACCTCGTCGCCGGTCCCAACCCGCGAGATAACGCCGTTGAAGCCGCCCACGCTTGAGACCGGGGCCCGGTTGACCTCCAAAATGACGTCGCCTTCGCGGAGCCCTTTCTGATAGGCGTCGCTCGTCTTCTTAACGTCGCGGACGACGACGCCCTCCTGGGTTTCCGGCAGGCCCAGTTGTTTCCTCACCGAGGGTGACAGGTTGCTCACGCTAAAACCCACGTCGCGTTCCGAACCTTCACCGAACTGACGTCCGATTACCGCTTCTTCTTCCGGCAGTTCGCCGATCTTGACCTTCAGCGTTTTTTCTCGGCCTTCGCGGATTACCTTGACGTCGGCCACGGCGCCTACGTCGGTCGCGGCGACCAAGTTGCGTAAGTGGCCGGTATCCTCTATCTTCTCGCCCTGGTATCCGACGATAACGTCGCCGCGTTGCATACCGGCCTTTTTAGCCGGCCCGCCCTCCGTTACGTCCGCGACGAGAGCACCGTCGGTAGACTTGAGTTTAAACTGTTGCTTGAGCTCGGGCGTAACCAGTTGAATATGAACGCCCAGCCACCCGCGGGTAACCTTGCCCGTTTTTATGAGTTGGGCCATAATCTGTTTGGCCATGTTTATGGGAATCGCGAAGCCGATGCCCATGTTACCCCCGGTCCGCGTCGCGATGGCGGTGTTGATACCGATAACTTCTCCGTCGAGGTTGACCAGCGGCCCGCCGGAGTTGCCCGGGTTAATGGCGGCGTCGGTCTGAATGAAGTCCTCGTAGTCGGCCAGGCCCACGTTCGACCGGCCGCGCGCCGAAATTATGCCGGCCGTCACCGTATTCTGAAGCTCGAACGGGTTCCCGACGGCCAACACCCATTCACCTACTTCTATTTTGTCGGAGTCTCCCAACGTCGCCGCCGGAAAATCCTTCCCGTCGATTTTTATGACGGCGAGGTCCGTCCGAGGATCCGTCCCCACGACCTTGGCCTCGTACTTGTCGCCGTCGCCGTATACCACCGTAATCTCGTCCGCCCCTTCGATTACGTGGTTATTGGTTAGGATATAACCGTCTTTGCTTACTATCACGCCTGACCCGGAACCCTTTTGTAGGAAATCCTCTCCTTCGGGCCACTCGAAAAACTTACCGAAGGGGCTTTCGCCGAAGAAATCGAAGGGAGACCCGCCCGGCGGCGGATGCCTCATCTTGACCGCTTTGGAAACCCTGACGTTTACTACCGACGGGGAAACTTCCTTTACGACCTGGGAGAATCCCTGGCCGATGCGCCGCAGCGCCTCGAGGTCCCCCGACGGTTGCGACTCGGCCGCCCCTCGGGGCGTCAAATCCAATATCCCGGTAACGACCGCGCCCGCCACGAAACAAGAGACCGCCACCGCTACGAGGGCGCCTTTAGTTTTAAAGTTAAAGCTCATATGCGACCTCCACCGTGAAAACGTATTGCTCTAGGCCATTATAACATACCGGCCTGCAAAGGCCGGTACGTTTTTTACGGGAATCGTTGGCCGATCCCGGAAAAAGGCAATAATGATGTAACGTAGGCGCCGGGCCGGCGGCTACCGAATCACGACCATGCGCTTCGCCGCGTGGAAAGGCCCGGCGGACATACGGTAAACGTAAACGCCAGGGGCTAAAGACGCGGTATCGATCGCGACTTCGTATACGCCCGCTTGGTAGTTGCTGTCTACCGGCGTCTGTATGCGACGCCCGCTTAAATCGTAAACTTCAATGACGGTCCGACCGGCAAACCCGTCGGCCAGGCCGAATTTAACGACCGTGCTCTCGCGAGCCGGGTTGGGTGCGGTTTGCGCCAGCCAATACGTGACCGGTAACGCTTTGCCGCCCGCGCGAACTTCTACGGGCCCGTGAGTGTGCGGACGACCCAGAACGTCAACATCTTCGAGTAAATACTCATACCGCGAACCGGCTTCGACGTCCCCGTCGTCGTAAACGTACGGGCTCCTACCCTTGATAAGGGCGCCGTTCAGTTTCTCGTACGAAAGCGCCGCATCGGCCTGAGCCGAGGGCCCTTCGTTATCGAACACGGCGCGGCGATAGAGGTTGAACCCGGCCAACATCTTTTCGGAAGAAGTCGCCCACCGTACGCGGATACCTTTCCGCGTGGCTTCCGCGGCGAACGACTTTATAGTAACCGACGTGGCCTGCATCGCCGAAATCGTTTCGTAACAGCGAATGCGGCCGGAGCCGTAGTCGTTATCTTTACCCGGCGTGCCGAGGTCCAACGCGTAATCCTCCATCCATTTCCGGACTTGGGCGTTGGTGAGGTTGGGGTCCACTTGCAGGATAAGCGCCGCGAAGCCGGCTACGTGCGGCGTGGCCATCGACGTACCGCTCATGACGCTATACCCGCCGGTTATACCGCGCACTGAAGTGATTTGGTAACCGGGGCCGCAGACGTCCGGTTTCGTAAGGCCCGGCGGGTACGGGTAGTCATACCAAGGCGAGATATCCTGCCACGTCACGGGCCCGTACGACGAGAAATAAGCGTAGACGTCGTCCTGGGTAGTCGCGCCGACGGTTATGACCGCCGGTACGGTCCCGGGAGTGCGTATATTATAGGGCGCCGGTAGCGACGAGTATCGCCGCTCGTTACCCGCGGCTATCGAATACACCATACCGCCCGCGACGAGGGTCTCGCACGTTTGACGCCATTTCGCCCAATCGGGACCCATGGTCCTCGTCCACCCGAGCGACATGCTGGTCACGTCGGCGCCGTTGTCGAAGGCGTACTGCATGCCTTCCCAGGTGTCGGTTTGGTTGCCGGACCCGGAGTTGGACAGTACCTGCACCGGCATCACGAGCGCGCCCGGCGCGACGCCCGTCTGCGTTCCGGCCGCGCCGTCGCCGCATACCGACCCGGCGCAGTGGCTGCCGTGGCCGCCCGAGCCTCCACGCGTCTCTTTCGAGTCGTTGTACGTGTTCCACCCGTGGTAATCGTCGATGTAGCCGTTATTGTCGTCGTCGATGCCGTTGTCGGGGATCTCGCCGATGTTCACCCAGTCGCGCTCGCGGAGGTCCGTGTGCTCGTAATCGACGCCGGTATCGGTAACCGCCACGACGACGCCGTCACCATTAACGGACAGCTCGCTCCATACGCGGTCGGCGCCGATTTTCGCGACGCCCCAAGCGAGCGCACAGGTAACGTTGTATTCGACGTCCAGGTTTATGCGCTGCACGCCTTTAAAGGCGACCAGGCTCGTGAGGTACGACGCCCGCACTTCGGCGGCGACGACGTTCGGCGCCCAGAGCGCCTTGACGTCCCGCGCCCGGCCGCGGCTCTCGCCTTCCTCCAACGCCGCCACAAGGTCTTTTTGGCTTTTTGCGGCGCGCTCCTTCCCGATGCTACGTACCAGCTCGCGGGCCGCGTCTTTGTTCAGCCCCGCCGTCATAGCCTCGAGAGCTTCGGGCGCCAAGGCACCGTCGAGCGCAAACATCACGGGTACAAATTCGTCGGCCCCGGCCGTCGCCAGATGCTCTACTAACGCCGGCGAAATCTCGGCCGCGGCGCTCGCAACGCCGGCCAACGCGAGATACGCCGCTACCGCGGCCCATTTCACCAAACTCGTTCTCATCCTTTTTCTACCCCTTTTGGTTAACGCAGGTTTTTAGACTTGTCTAGGGCGTAATTCCTTACGCCCGGGTATCCCCTTACGCTAAGGCCACAGTATTAAAACCCCTCGACTGATGGAGAATTTATATCCACCCGGGTTACTCCTCGAGCCGGCCTTCACGCAATTATATCAGGTTCTCACCGCTACACCCAAGCTCCCCGATTCTACACCCCCAATGGCGGTGGACTGCTTTAATTCTAACATTTTTCCCCAGCGCTGTCAATAAATATAACCTAACAAGACATATTTACCTCCCGTGCTAAACTATTGAACGGTGTCGGCGCCCCGCCCTCGGAATTATCCGGTCTCTTTTATTATATCTTCGACCTCCTCGGCTCCCTCATCGTAAAATTTGACCTCGTCCGGCGCCAACTCTTTCAGGAGGCGCAAGAACTCGCCGGCGTGGACGCGCTCCTCGTCCGCTATGTCTTTAAGTACGGCCCGGGCAAGCTCGTTGTCGATAGATTCAGCGAGCTGCGTGTAAAGCTGTACGGCTTCGTACTCCGCGGCGACCATAAAGCGGATAGCGCGGACCAACTCCTCGTCGGTTAATTTGCGGTCGTGCTTAACGCCCGCGAAGGGATTGCCGAACTCGGGCATGGCTTACCTCCTTTCTGAACGCCTAACGCATCCCGTTCAAAGTTTATCGATTACGCTCGCGAGTTTCTTGCGCACGCCTTCGGCGACTTCAGCCAGGTTCGGGTTATCTACCGCGGCCATAGATGCTACGGGGTCGATCGCCGACACTTCGGCCTGGCCTGGCTCGCGCTCCTGGACGACGACGTTGCACGGTAACATAAGGCCTATCTTATCCTCGGCCTGGAGCGCCCGGTAGGCGGATTCCGGGTGGCACGCCCCCAAAATTTTATACGGCCTGAATTCGACGTCGAGCTTTTTCTTAAGGGTCGCCTTTACATCGATCTCAGTCAAGACGCCGAAGCCCTCGGCCGCGAGCGAGTCACGCACCTTTTCCACCGCCTCGTCGAAGGATACGTTCAATTCCTTGCTGAAATAATAACTCATAGTGCCTCCGTTCGTTGGATGGGCGACTACCTTAATTTCATGATACTATAACGTGGACCCGTTTCAAGGGGAAACTGTTTCGCCGCGACTAAACGACCGTCGGCTGATACAAATCGGTCGGCGAGACCTACGTTTAAGCTTGCAACTTCCAGTCATATATAATAATAATATGCCGTTATGCCCGCTCGGGCAAGAGCAGTAACGCGCGCGGTCGCCGCGGCCTTGTTAACTATCTCGGCTGCCGCCGTGGCGTCTACCGGCGAACAGGGCCCGCAAGTCCGCGCGTTGTGGGTCACCACCGAGTCGCTCTACAATCAAGAGGAAATCGAGCGCCTAGTCGCTACTGCCGCGGCCTACGACGTCGACGCGCTATTCGTCCAGGTACGCCGGGCCGGCGACGCGTACTACGAATCCCCAACCGAGCCGCGATCACGGAAACTGGAAAGTCAACCCGACGCTTTCGACCCTCTCGCCGAGGTCATCAGCTGCGCTAAATTGTTCGGCGTCGAAGTGCACGCGTGGTTGAACGTAAACTACATTTGGCCCGGGCCCGAGATGCCGCCGATGCAACGGCACATCGCGAACCGGCGGCCGGAATGGATCGCGGTGGGCCGGGATAGTCGGCGCCTGACGCGTTATACCAAGCGCGAAATGGCCGGCGGCGATACCGAAGGGTGGTACGTGGACCCCGCGGCTGAAGGCTTCGCCGAATACTTTGCCGCCGTCGCGGCCGAAGTCGCTCGCGAATACGACGTCGACGGCGTACACCTCGACTTCATCCGTTACCCAAATTACCGATTCGGGTACGGCAAGAATAGTCGCAGCCGATACCTCAAGGAACGCGGCCGCCAAGACCCGATCCTCCTCGGCTACCATAAACTCGACGGCACGGTGTACAGCCCCGCGGTAGGTTACGACGGCCTCGCCGCCCGCTGGTTCGACCTCCACGAGTTGGAGTGGCTGGATTGGCGCGCGGACCAGGTGACGCGGGTCGTCGCCGCCGCCAAGCGAGCGGTCAAGGCGGCCGACCCGGACGTACAATTCTCCGCCGCGCCCTGGGCCGACCCGGAGCACGCTTACCGCTACGTAGGCCAGGATTGGCTCGGTTGGTTGGATCGCGGCCTGGTCGACATCATATGCCCCATGACGTACTGGGGTAACGCGGCCAAGCTGGCGGCGTTGGCCGACAGGCTCGAGGCGCGGCGCGGCGGCGCCCGCCTACTTTTAGGCGTCGGCGCTTTTAACCACGACGCGTCGTACCCCTCGATGATCGCAGCCGGCCTCTCGGCCTCGCCGGTCGACGGCATAATCCTCTTCGACTACGGCTCGTGCTGGCGGAAGCCGGCTGTCTTACCGGCGTTGGCGGAAACCGCTCCTCGTGAAAGGACCAAGGGCGAATGAGCACTATCCCCAAAAAAGCTTTCGCCGGGCTGGTAATCTTCTTCGCGATCTCGGCCGGGGCATGCCGGGGGAAGGTCTTGGCGTCGGTAGGAGGCGAGGTTATCACCGACGCCGACGTCATCGCCGCCGCCGGCTATATGCCGGAGGGCGAAGCCTTACGCGAGGCCGTCGAGACCTGGATCCAGCGTGAGATCGTCCTCTCGCTGGCGAAGAATAAAGCGCTGGCAGCCTCGAGCGACGAAGTGAACCGGGCCACCGCGCTCGCCGCCAAAGCACACCGACCTGGCGGAGACGTCAATGCTATGAGTTTTCGCGGTTACCTGGCGGAAGAAATCGTTATTGCTAAATATATCGACCTTTACGTCTTCCCCCGAATAAAGGTCGACGATAAGGAACTCTTGGGATATTTCCTCGAGCGCCCGTCTCTCTTTACAAAAAGGCCGCCGCGGGACCGGGTTGCCTTGGAAAAGCTATTCCGACGCTATCGAAACGAGGTCGTATATCGGTACCTCCGGGCCGAAATCGAACGCCTCCTCCGGGAAACGGCCAACGCAGGCCGCGCCGGCCTTAACGTCGAAACAAATTTTTAATACGTGGAAGGTTTAGCTTGACAACATAGGGGGTAGCGTGTATAATATTTTTGGGAGGCAGCTCCTATTAATCCCTTCCTGCGTGCCACGGAGGACGTATGCTGAACGGTAACAAATCCGAACAAGTTGAACGGATATTTTACGAGCACATTTCGTTTATTTATAGGACCGTAATCCTATCGGTAGTAATTTTACTACTCGCCGTCGCCGCCGCCATTATCGTCCAGATATGGTGGGTAGCGTTGGCCGGCATAATCGCCTTCCTCCCCATTTATTTTAAACGTAAGCGGCGAAACCGCTTCATAATTACCAACGAGCGTTTCATTCGCGAGCAATTTAATCCCCACCACAATATCGTTGCGGTACCGCTCAAAAATATCGTCGGCGTTAAACTGCTTAGTCGAGCTACGGATAAGTACGGTACGGTACGAATCGAGATGACGCCCGAGCACGGCGACCAATTATTGGTAGACGGCGAACGCGAGGTGGGCGTGATTATGTGCGATAAAGTCCCGGACCACGCAACCTTCAGCGAGATAGTTACGTTCGCCAGGGATGTGGCTGTAAAAGGTCCGTAGTCGTAATCAACGTGGAGCGCCTCCCTTCGGGAGGTTTTTTTTTATCGGGAAAACGTGATGTTTAACGTCCGTTATTTACAAGCTGCCTTGGCAACGGGAGCGTTAGGCGCCGCCTTCGAGGCGTCCTGGCAGTTGGCCCACAATTACGCCGTTTTACGGCCGCCTATATGGCGCACGGTCGCCGCGGAAGCGCTCGTCGCGTGGGCCGTTACGGCCGCCCTATTCTGGGTGTACGCAGCGGCCTTCCGGATAATACGGCGCCGACGGGATACCTTCGTCGAGCCTACCCCCGCCGCTTACGCGGCAATCGCTGCGCCTTTCCTATGGTTCGCCGCGCGCGCGGCTTTGCCGCAGGCTAGACTATCCTGGGCCGCGGCCCTGGCCATAAGCGTCATAGTCGCGCCCTTTGTCGGCGCCGGCTTAGCCGCGCTGCTCCGGCGCCGGCGAGTCGCGACGGCGCTTGCGGCGGCGGCCGTCGTCGTTTTGTTTGTCTTCACGGCCTCCAACCTGCTGGAGCGGACGCGGCCGCTCGAGCCGGACCGCGCCAACGTCGTCCTAATTACGCTGGATACGACCCGTGCAGATCGCATAGGTTGTTACGGCTACCGCGACGCCCGAACGCCCAACCTCGATCGCTTGGCCGAAGCAGGGGCGAAGTTCGAACGCGCGTTATGCCTGGAGCCCTTGACGGCGCCTTCGCACGCGACGATTATGACTTCACTCTACCCGGAGACTACGGGCGTCGTTTTAAACGGAATGAAATTGCGTCCCGACGTACCAACGCTGAGCGAACAGTTCCTAGAAGTCGGCTACGCTACGGCGGCTTTCGTGGCCGCCAGCTCAGTCTCCGCCCGCGATACCGCCCTCGCCCGTGGGTTCGAACTCTACGACGACGCGGTGACCCCTCGCGACGGGTACCGTCCGTCTCCTATGATGCCGTTGGCCGCGGCCGAAAAACTATCCCTTCTCGCCAAGGATGACAACAGCGCCGAAAGGCCGGCGAACGAGGTCACGGACGCGGCGCTGAGGTGGTTGAAACGCCACCGGCAACGGCCTTTCTTCATGTGGTTGCACTACTTCGACCCTCACGACGATTACCTCCCGCCCGCCGACTTCGCGCCGCCCGGGTTAAGCGGCCGTCCTCTACAGGAGAGGATAAATAAAAACTGGGCCGAGGGCAAAGGCGGGCCGAAGCTACCGGCCCGTATTGCCGCGCTCTACGACGGCGAAATCGCTTTTATGGACGCCGAGATCGGCCGCTTCCTCGACGCGCTCGACGACATGGGAATGGCGCAAAGGACCACGGTCGTCGTCGTAGCGGACCACGGCGAAGCGTTCGGCGAGCACGGGACCAAATACCATGGTTTCCGGCTATATCGCGAAGAGATCGAAGTTCCGCTGATAATATGTGACCTGGGCGGTAACCTGCCGCCCCTTCCCGACGCCCCGGGGGCCGCTTCTACCCTCGACGTCGCTCCCACCGTACTCGACCTCGCCGGCATACCGGTCCCCTCCTCTATGCGGGGCCGGGCGCTATTTAGGAACGTGGCACCCGCGCCCGCGGCCTATTGTATATGCGTACCCGAGGTGCGCAGAAAAAGCAGATACGCAATCGGGCGGTTAGACGCGCTCGTAACGCCGGAAGAGAAGTTGATCGTTCACGGGGCCGGCGCCGCCGAATACTACGACCTGGCGGAGGACCCGTACGAAAAGGAAGACCTGGTTGACGAGAAACCGGAACGCGTTGCGGAGCTGCTCGCTACGCTGGAACGTATACGGGCAAGCGTGGAACCGGCGCCGGCGCCCACCTTCAGCACCGACCCGGAGACTATAGACAAACTGCGCGCTTTGGGTTACATTAAATAATCGCCGCGGTGAAAACAGCGACCGTTCGACGCATCGCGCCCTTCGTCTTCTTCGGCGTACTTATCTTAATTTTTTTCCCGAGACTCGTTTCTCTCGCCCACCTCCCGGCGGCGAAAGATACACTGACCTTCTCTTATCCCGCCCAGCTTGAGCTATCGCGCGCCCTCCGCGACGGACACTTCCCGCTCTGGTCCACCCACCTCAACTCGCCGCTTTTCGCCGAAGGCCAAGGTGCCTTCGCCCACCCGCTGGCCCTTTTGCTCTTCGCGTTGCTGCCGGCGCCGGCCGCCTCGAATTTATTCCTGCTGGTTCACTTATACGCCGGCTTAATATTCACGTACTTGCTATGCCGCGACCTCGGTCAGAGTAGGCTCGCCGCGGCCCTCGCGGCGCCGACTTTCGCGCTAAGCGCTTTCTTCCTCGCGCGGTTCGGCATCTATACCATCGTGACCAACGGCGTGTGGTTGCCGGCTTTATTCTGGCTCGGCGGCCGCTTCGCAAAAACGGGGGACTTCAGGTACGCGCTCGCCGGGGGTATGGGGGGCGCGCTCGCCCTCCTCGCCGGCCAGTTCCAGCTGGCGAGCTATGTCGTCGTCGCCGCCGCGGCGTACGCGGCGATTTACTCCCGCCCCCGGAAAAACGCGGTCACCGCGGTACTCTGTTTCGGCGCCCTGCCGCTCGCCCTCGCCGCCGTGCAATTATTGCCCACGTACGAACTGTGGCGGCTGAGCGAACGGGCGGGCGATACTCGCGCCGGCGAGTACTCTTTTTGGCCCCCTCAGTTTCTGCAGCTGGTACTCCCGGACCTGTTCGGGCGCGCGCCCCACCCCGCTTTCGCCCCGCTCGGTGGAGCGCAAATCGACAACTACTGGGGACGAAGCTCGTTCGTCGAATCGGCGTTTTACGTCGGCATATTCCCCCTTCTTCTGGCCGCCGTCGGCCTGGCGAAAAAGCGCCGTTGGTTCTTCATTGTATTAGCGATACTGGCCGCGGCGTTCGCTTGCGGTATCCACACGCCGCTGTTCAAACTCTATAAATACATACCACCTTTCGGCCTGTTCCGCGCGCCGAGCCGACTATTATTGTACGCGACACTCGCGCTCGCCGTATTCGCCGGCGACGGCCTGGACTACTTCGTACGGTCGCGCAGCCGAGCATACATTATGACCGCTCTCGGCGTCGCGCTAGCGGCCGCGGCCCTCGCGTTAACCTTCAGGTTTACGCTCCCCCAACTCAAAAACGCCATAGAGACAACGGCGGCCGCCAAGGCGGAGGTCGCGGCGTCCCGGTACAAGAAAGTGGAAGCGGTACGCGAGTATTACGCGGATAAAAGTAGGACTATATTCCGAAAGGCCGCACACTCGAGCCGGCTCCGCAACCGCGCGACGTGGTTTCAATTCGCGGTGCTGGGCGCAGCCGTGGTCGTCTTCTGGGGGGCGCGCCGCAACCGCGCCGTAGCAGCAGCCGCCCCGTACATATTTATAATAATAACTGCGGCCGACCTCTACCGTTACGGCGCGGGCCTAAACCCCACCGTTCCGGCCGCGCTGGTCAATAAACCTCCCCCGGTCACCGCGGCTTTCGGACGGCCGGCGGACGCACGAATCTACTCGAGCGGTTTCTCACTCGGCCCTAATAAACAACTGGGCCTGGGCCTTATCCATGAAAACACGCACGCTATTTGGGGTTACGACTTACTCGTTCCGCGAGCGTCGCTCCGCCCCGGCTACGCGGTTCGGGTTTTTGAAAAATTGGAAGACCTATATACTACGGCGCCGGAACCGGGCGGTAAGCGGTTCGCGAGGCCGACGGCACCCGATACGAAAATATTCGGCGCGTACGGTATAAAGTACTTCGTGCGCTTGACGCCGTGGCGCGGCGACGGAATCGCGCCCGTTGCGCACGTACCGCCATATTACGTGTACGCGAACGTCCACGCGGCAACTCGAGTTCGAGCGGTAACGGAATACCGATTGGTCGAAGGCGACGACGCGGCGTTGGGAATGATGCTCAGCGACGAGTTCGACCCAAACCGCGCTGTAATCCTCGCCGCGGAACCTAAGGGATTTGAGCCGGGGGGAACTCCGCAGGCACCGGTACTACTGGAGCGCCGCACGCCGCTCGCCGTCCGCTGTCGGCTCGAGGGGCCGTCGCTTTTGTGCTTGGATGAATTATTTTATCCGGGTTGGACAGCGAAAATCGACGGCCAAAAAACGGATATACACCGCGCGAACGTAATCTCGCGGGCGGTCATCGTACCGGCGGGTCGGCATACCGTAACATTCGATTATAGGCCGAAGTATTTTTACGCCGGCCTCGCGATATCACTTCTTACCTGGGTCGCGGCGCTAACCGGAATAACCGTCCTAACGCTGCGCCGGCTTAAGCACGCACGTGTCGAAAAAACGTAGCCGGGCGTTGTGGGCGATCGCGGCCTCCGCGTTAGCACTTAGGTTTGTGCTGGCCGCGGCACAACTCCCCTACCACTATCAAGCCGACGAGTTCCAAATCGTCGAGCGGGCGCTCCGCATCGGCGCGGGCGAACTTAACCCGGGTCTCTTTACGTGGCCCGGAACGCTCGTCATATATTTAAACTTCTTGGCGTTTGCCTGTTACTTCGTGATCGCCAAAGTAGCGGGGTTCGTAAACACCGCCGCCGCTTTCGCTAACTTATATTGGCACGAGCCAAGCCTCTTTTACTTCATCGGCCGCGCCGTCTCTTCGGCCTTCGGCGTACTCGCCGTCTTCATGACGTGGCGTTGGGCGCGGGAATCCTTTGGCACGGTCGCCGGTTTTGCCGCGGCGACCTTCGTCGCGTTGGCGCCCGCCGCCGTGAAGGCGAGCGCTATAGCCCTTCCCGATATGGCCGCCGTCGCGCTCGGCACGGCGTCGCTGGCCTACGGCGTACGGTTCGCACGCGAACCGAAGTTGCGGTACTTCGTGATATCCGGGTTCATGCTCGGCCTTGCCGCAGCCGCTAAGTACCACGTATTGTTGTACGTGCCGGCGTTAATTTCCTGCCCCTTCCTAACCGGCCGCAACGAGCCGGGTAAAGCGAAAACGTTCGCCGCCGCGACGGCGGCCGCCGTGGCGGCGTTCTTACTGGCGTGCCCGTTCGCCATTCTGGACGCGCCTACTTTTATATCGGACGTTACGTTAATGGCGCGCCGGCCGGGAATGGTCCGGTGGTTGCCGTCGCCCGCGTACACCTTCGGCACGACGTTCCCCTTGACGTTAGGTTGGCCGCTGGTCGCAATAGCCGTCGCGGGCATCGTATCGCTGATTCGCCGGCGCGACCGCTTCGCCCTCGTCGCGGCGCTCGCGGCCACGCCTTTCGTAGTTGCGGCGCTAATAAGGCCGCTGCCGCCCAGACACCTCCTGCCGCTCGTACCCCCGTTAGCCATAGCCGCAGCCGCAGCAGCCGCCGGCGCCGCGAATTTAAAAAAGCGAATCTATAAAACGATAGCAACCGTAACCCTCGCGGTTCTCTTCGGAGCCGCGTTAGCCGTAGACGTAAGCCACGTTGCCTGGGCCTGGCGGGAAGACACGCGTACCGCCGCGGCCAAATGGGTCGCCGCGGAGATTCCACCGGAAACGGCGGTGATCGTTGAAACGCTACCGCCGGACGTGGACGGGCCACCGCTTCGGTCTTCCAAACCCGCTCTCGAAAGACTCTTAAAATATTACCGCGTAACCGGCGGCGGTTCACCGGGCCGGTACGCGTACCAATTAAAAAATCCTAACTACCCCTTCGGCCTAAAGACATATGATACGTACCTCGTCGCCGAATTGCGGGACTTTACAAACCCGCCCCGGCCGGCCTACGCGTTACGGACGCTGCCGGACGACCGCGACTTCTACGCCGAACAGGCCAAGCCGTACGGGATAACGTTGGCGCCTTGGGCCGATGAATATTCGCGGTTCCTGCGCGGCAACGGCTACTTCGTAAAACGCTTCCGCGGCGCTGACCGCCCCGGCCCGACGGTCGAAATATACAGGTTAAATTGAGGATAATATATTTTTCGAACGAAGACGTCCCGGCGTCCCACGCCGGCGCGGTCCACACCTGGGAAGTGGCTCGCGGCTTAGCGCGACGCGGCCACCACGTCACGCTGGTGTCCGCCGCGGCCGCCGGGTTACCCGCGCAAGAGAAGCGTGACGGCGTATCGATATTCAGGCGACGCTCGCGGCTCGCGGGCGTGAAGTGCAACTTAATGGCCGCGCTCATCCTCGCCCGTTTGTTACCGGGCCGCTACGACGTCGTCATGGAAAGGTACTTGACGCTCAACGGCCTCGGCTACCTCTTCGCCGCGACGAAGAAGCTCCCCTACTACGTCGAAGTAAACGGCCCCCACGTTGAAGAAGTAACGTACCGGTGGCGGCTCGCCGGGACCTACCGCGCCAAAATCCTGGAATGGTGGGTGGACCGGCAGTTCGCTCGAGCCGACGGCGCCTGCGCGCCGAACGTCAATATCGTCCGGCCTATCGCCCGGGCCAGAGCGCGAAAGATAATCTGGGGCGTCAACGAAGAACAGTTTTCATCCGCGCTGGCCGCCTCGCCGCGCGCGAGATCTTTTCGCGAAAAAGCCGGCGGCACGGGCCGGTTCGTCATTTTATTCGTGGGGTCCTTCCGGCCGTGGCAGGGAGCGCGTGACCTTCCGGCCATAATCGCTCGAACCGTCGAGGCGGCGCCGAAGGCCTTGTTCTGGATAGTGGGAGACGGCGACGAACGGCCCCGTGTCGAAGACGAAATCAAAAAACTCGGCGTCGCGCGTGCGGCCCGATTCTTAGGGTGGCGCCGGCACCGCGAACTACCGTACGTGATGGCCGCAGCCGACGCCGCGGTTGCTCCCTTCAACGACGCCTACTACCCCCCGCTACGCGATTTCGGCTTCTTCTGGGCGCCGACGAAGGTTCTCGAGTGTTTGGCCAGCGGCCTACCCGTCGTCTCGAGCCGGTACCCGGTACTCGACGAAATGGTGGAGGAAGGGCGTTCGGGATACCTCGTTCCGGCCGGAGACGCCGGCGCGTTCGCGGATCGCCTGGCCGGCCTCGCCCGGGCCGAAAACCCCCAAGAAATGGGGCGCTACGGCGAAGAAATCGTCAAACAGGAATTCGGGTGGCGCCAGCATTGCGAAATACTCGAAGGGTACCTACGGGAGGCCGTCCAAAGGCGAAAAGACTTGCACAAAGGGTTAAAATAGGCTAAAATTGTAACCGTAGAGCCTTTATGAATACTAATACCGAGGTTCACTCGGAGGTAACGCATGAATAAGAAGATAGCCGCAGTGATATTGATCGTGATGTTAGCGGTCCTCGCGGCGTTGGTAGTAGCGAGCACCGTTGTCGAAAGGCCGATAGGAGCTATCAAAGCGACTTTCACCGAAACTCGCTAACGGCTTTAATAACGGCTTATGGCGGGGCTCCCGCCGCTGCCCTGCCCCGAGGGGCGGGGTTTTTATTAACCGCGAATTGAGAAGATGAAACTCCTCAAATCGGCTCTCGTGGTGTACGCCTTCACGTGGGCGGCTTTAGCCGTCAACGCCGGGGCAACTTCAACGTACGAAAGTCCGGCCGTTGCTATCGAACGCGCGAAACGAGCCGGTACGCCCGGACCGGGGGCGTCGGCCAAGGCGTGGGCCGACGCCGGTTGGCTAGCTCTATTCGTCGAAAACGATTACGAAAAAGGCCGCGAGTACTTCGAGCGAGCCTTGGCTCTCGAGCCGTCTCTGCCCCGCGCCCTCGAAGGTTACGGCCGGTCGCTCGAGATATCGGGAGATTATTCCGGCGCGCTCCGGGCGTACCTCGACTTCGTCGCCGCGGCGCCGGACCACCCGGCGGCGCACATATACCTGCATCGGTGCCACGTTTTGGAAGAAGACACCGATGGCCGGGACTACTTCCTTGAATCTCTCGCCTCGCTCCTAAATCGGGACGACGTACCGCCCGCGATAAAAGCCAAGGCCACCCTTTTCCTCTTCGACCGGGTTCACCGCGCCACCGACCCGGGCGAGGCCGAAAGGTTGTTATCGTCCCTCAATTTCGTGCGGGACTGGCAAATCGTCGGGCCCTTCGATAACGAAGGAAAAGAAGGGTTCGACAAGGTTTATCCTCCGGAGAACGAATTTTCGCTCGCGGCGACTTACGACGGGAAAGCCCGGGCCGTGAGTTGGCGGCGCCTTCCCACGCCATTACCTACCGGCTTCTTAGATTTCACGACGGTCTTCGCACCCGCCGATAAATGCGTCGCGTACGCCGCGGTCGCGGTAAAGTCGCCGGCCCAAAGAGACGCTTTCGTCGCGATGGCCGCGGCCGGCGCGGTCAAGGCTTGGCTCAACGGCGTAGAAATTTTCGCGCGAGACGCTTACCACGAAGGCTACTTTGACCAGTACGTCGCGCCAGCGCCCTTATTGCCGGGCTACAATCTCCTACTGGTAAAAGTCTGCGGCGACGACGAACGCTGGGGTTTCGGCGCCCGGTTCTTAGGGAACGACGGTGAACCGCTAACCGACGTTACCTACGACGCCGGCACGGCAGCCCTCGCCGCCGCCTCCCGCGCCGCCGGCCTTCCGCCCCCGCCCTACGACGAACTCAAATACTTCGACCGCCGCATTATGCAAGGCAACGCGGACGCGTTCGATTACTACTACGGGGCGCTCGAGCACTACGCCCGGGCCGATACCGACGAGAAAGAAGAGGTCCCGACTAAGTTAATGCTCGCCGCGCAATCGGCGATACCGGAGGCCGCGGACTTCCACTATTACGTCGGCATTACCGAAGAAGAGGAATCACGGATACGTGCCAGCCTGACTCGAGCCCTTAAGCTGGCGCCTCGACATAACCAAGCGCGGCTTGAGCTGGCGAAATATTTCTACGCGCTCGATCGCCCGGAAGCCGCCCTGGACGTCGTCGACGACGTCCTAAACCGCAATCCGACGTTCGTCGAGGCCGAGCAATACCGCGCCAAATTATACTGGGAATCAGGTTACGCCTACGACGCCGCGCGCGTAGCCGGCGAGCTCAGCGACCGGCTACCGAATTACCCGTTCAGCAAGATGGTCGAAGCTTTGTTCGAAACGAACTACGGCGACTTCGCGCGGGCGACGGAAATTTGGCGTACGATTTACGAAGTCGACGTTTATTCGACGAGCGCGCGGGACGAACTATTTAAACTCCTTTTAGAAAAGGACAATTTCGACGAGGCAACGACGGTAATGCGCCGCGCCTTAAAAGCTGACCCTTACGACGTTGGCGCGCGCAAAATATTGATCGCGGCGCTTGACCATTACGACCTCCACGCCGAAGCCCTGGCCGAAGCTAAAGCCGCGCTCGAGTTCCGGCCGGAAGATTACGAGCTCTGGCGCTACAGGGGAACGTCCTTGGAGAAATTGGGCCGGGAAGCACCGGCTCGCGACGCGTATAGAAAAGCGATAACTTTCAAACGCAACTACCCCGCTTTAGAAAATTATCTCAACTACCTCGAGCCGTCCTCGGAACGGCACGCGGTCCCGCGGCTGGACGCGTACGAGCTGCTCGCCGTCTACCCCGGCGACGGCGCTTTTCCGCACGATTCCGCGGTGTGGCTGCTGGACGACCGCCACGTCGAAGTATTCGAAAACGGTACGAGTACGCGGACAGTACACTACGTCGTAAAAATCCTGACGGCCGAGGGCGCGGAGAAGTTCCGAAATATAAACGTCAGTTACTCCCCGGGTTTAGAAAACGTGGAGCTAAAGCGCACCGCGGTTTTAAAAGCCGACGGGACCGAGATTACCGCGAGCCAGATCAAAGAATACAACGTCTTCGACGTTTGGAGCCGGCTCTATTACAGCTACGTAAACAAAGTCATAACGATGCCGAGCTTGTCGCCCGGCGACACCCTGGATGTCGAATATAAAATAAGCCAGACGGGCAAAAACCTCTTCGCCGGGTATTTCGGCGACTTTTATTACTTCGGCGACAAGAACTCGACCATTGTCGCGCGCTACGCCGTTACCTTCCCTAAAGGCAAGGACTACTATTTTGAGCGTCTGCGGGGCGCTCCGCCGGCCGAGACTATACGGCGCGACGGAAAGACCACGTACGTCTACAGGATGGAAGACTTACCGGCGATCAATGAAGAACCCTATATGCCGGCGTTGGCGGAAATCCTCCCGAGCTTTCAGGTATCGACTTTCGCCAGCTGGGACGATGTTGGGCGTTGGTACAACGGTTTGATTAAAGACGTATTCCGACCCTCCCCTGAAATCGAGGTTCTAGCCGCCAAACTCGCCACGGATGCCCCGGACGACTTGACGAAACTCCAACGCGTATACGACTTCGCCGTTAGCCGGATCCGGTACGTGGGCCTGGAGTTCGGGATCGGCGGTTACCGCCCTCATACCCCCAAACAGTGTCTCGAATCCCATTACGGCGATTGTAAAGACAAGGCTACGCTCATGAACACCCTCTACCGCCTCATGGGCTTCGAGGCGTATCCGGCGCTGATAAGAACCGCGGGCTTGGGCGAGCTGGACTACGAGCTACCCATCCTGGGCCTTTTCAATCATATGATTTCGTACGTTAAGCTCCCCGACGGCCGCACGTTCTTCCTCGACGGCACGGCCGAATACCACTCGTACCGCGAGCTGCCCGCCGGCGACCAGGGCATCGACGCGCTGGTTGTCTTCGCCGACCGGGCGACGTTCCTCCGTACGCTTGTTTTATCTCTCGAAGAGAACCGCATAAAAACCAGAACCACCTTCGTCCTCCAACCGGGCGGGGACGCCCACGTCCACCGCGTCGTGGAGTACGGCGCCGCCGACGCGCCCTACCAGCGAGAACGCTTTCAAGTGGAGGCGAAGCGAAAAGCAGTAATCGAGGAATATTGGAATGGCCTTTTTCCGGGCACCAAGGTCTTCAACGAGAAGTTCTCCGACATATCCGACCTCTCGCAACCGGTACGCACGGAATACGACGCCGTGGTCAAACGGCTGTACGACCCGGCCGGCGTGCGCGTCCACCTCGACGCCGTCGTCCACAAATCTAACTTGCTCGCCCGTTACGGAAAAAAAGCGTCACGCCGTTGGCCTTTAATACTCCGCGAAAACCAGAAGGCCGTTGCAGAGTTAACTTATATTATCCCTAAAGGGTACGCGTTCGCCGCCCTGCCCTTGGCTAAAGAATTCCGTTCGCCCTTCGGAACCTTGGCCATCGACGTCCGCGCCGAGGGGAACCGCGTTTCCATTAAACATGAGCTGGAGCTATACGCGCAGCGTATCCGACCCGACGATTACGCCGCGTTTCGCGAGTTCTGTTTGAACGTAGACGATTGGGAGAACGAGCCGGTAATAATCCAAAAAGTGCGGTGAGCTAACCTGCCATAATCAAAAAGGCGGCCCGCCGGGCCGCCTTTTAACTTTTACCTGAAATCAATCGATTAAATAATCGGGAAGGATGTACTGCGCCGGGTCGACGTGCGTCCTGCCGACGAGGACTTCGTAGTGGAGGTGGGGACCGGTGGCCCACCCCGTAGCGCCAACGTACGCGATGATGTCGCCCCGGCTCACCGGTTGGCCTTCGCCAACGGTTAAAACTGAACAGTGGCCGTAGCGCGTTTCGAAGCCGTAGCCGTGCCTAATAAACACGCAATAACCGTAGCCACCCTTCATCCCGGCAAAGGTCACTACGCCGTTGGCGGGCGCCACAATCGGCGCGCCCGTAGGAATCGCGATATCTATGCCCTTATGGAATTGGACGCCGCCGAAGATCGGGTTGCGCCGCCAACAGAAACCCGAACAAATATGGCCGCTACACGGTTTTATGGCGGGCGTGTGGTCGAAGATATGGCGGGTACGGGTTTGCGCGGTAATAATCTCTCCAAAGGAATCGTTTTGAAGTTGAGCTTGTCGGAGCGCCAGCTCGAGGTCGTCGACGTTCTTGTCGCGGCCGAACTTTATCATTTGGGTAATGTTCGTAAGAGGGCCGCCGACGCCGGCTTCCCTGACGTCGGCCGGCACAGTTTCGAGGTCGTGTATCACCCGCAACGAATCGTCGAAACTGGCGAGCGACGACAACTCTCTTTGAAGACGGCTTCTCTCGCGGGCGATTTCGTCGAAACGGGTATCGCGCGCGCCCGCTAGGCTCTTCAGTTGATCTAAGCGATTTGCAAGTTCCTTGCGAGAAGCGTACTGGAGACTTATGACAAGAAGACCCGCCGCGAAGAAGCACAACGCGGCGGCAACGACGTAACACCTAAAGATAGAAACGCGAAACGTACGACTTACCCCCGTACCGCTGGGGGCAAACACAACCGAGACGTGCTTCTTGCGAAGCCGTCGTACGCTCTCACGTATGCGTGTGGATCGGGTCACGCGGTTCTTCCCTTAGGAGCCTAATTTTATATATTCTGCGACGTTTGTCAAGCGAAAAAACGTCCTCAACAAGAAAAAACAAATGTTTCCCGGGACCTGTGGTTAGCGCAACCGCTAAACTGAAGAAATAAAATAAAACTAAGCGCCACGACGCTGCGGCCTGAGCCGACCTTACGTTAAGCTTTGTCATCGCCCGGGTAAATGGGCGACATTGCGCGAAGACGTTTCGCCACCTCCGGCAGTACGTTGAGGACTTTTTCAATTTCTTCAGAGTTGTTTTCCCACCCCAGCGTGAACTGGAGAGAACCTTGCGCTACCGCCGGGTCGAGGCCACAAGCCAAAAGAACGTGCGACGCCTTGAGTGCCCGCGACGAGCAAGTCGAACCGCTCGACGCGCAAACTCCCTCCCGAACGAGGAAGAGTATCATCGCCTCGCCCTCTACGTATTCCACGCACACGGACTCGTGCATCGGCAGGCGCCGTTCGGGATGGCCGTTTAGGTGTAGGTGGGGTATGCGTTCGAACAAGCCGTCGTGCAGCCGGTCGCGAAGAGCCCGTACGTGGGCCGAGCGCTGCTCCATTTCTTCCTCGGCGATGCGAGCCGCCTCGCCCAGGCCGACGACGGCGGGGACATCCTCGGTTCCCGCGCGGCGGCCCCCTTCCTGAATGCCGCCGTCGATCAGCGGCTGAACCCTCACGCCCTTCTTGAAGTACAGCGCGCCCGAGCCCTTGGGGCCGTAGAAGCGGTGACCTGATACCGATAGCAAATCGACGCCCAGTTCGCCGACGTCTACCGGTATATGCCCAACCGCCTGTACCGCGTCGGCGTGGAACGCCGCGCTCGAGTTCTCCTTTACTACCTTCACTAATTCGGCTATGGGCTCTATAGTCCCTATCTCGAGGTTGGCGAGGTTGATGCATACGAGCGTCGTGTCGGCGCGCAACGCCGCTCTAAGGTCGTCGGGGTCGACGATGCCGTAGCAGTCGACCGGTACCGTCGTCACCTCCCAACCGCGCTTGGCCAGGCTCTGCGCCGCGTTCGTCACCGACCGGTGCTCGAGCGCGGAGATGACGACGTGCTTGCCCTTATTCTCGCGCGCGAGCGCGACCCCCTTGACGGCGAGGTTATTCGCCTCGCTTCCCGACGACGTGAATATAAGCTCGCGGCTCTCGCAACCGAGCAGCGAGGCGAGTTGTCCGCGGGCTCGCTCGAGCGCCTCCCGCGGCTTCTCGCCGAAGGGATGCGTCGAGAGGGGGTTACCGAAGTACTCCCTGAAATAGGGCTGCATAACCTCTACGACGCGCGGGTCGGGCCGCGTCGTCGCCGCGTGGTCGAGGTAGATTAAACCCATCTACATCACCCAGTTCCCAAAGCCGAAAAAACCCGGCGCTCGGTTAGGCCGGGGCTTTTCTTATATAATAACATAAGTTAGGTTATTTTACTACGACCATCTTCCGCGCCGCCACCGCGCCGCCCGCCTCGAGGCGGTACGTATAAACCCCCGGCGCGAGGCTCGATACGTCGACCGCCGTTTCATTCTCCCCTTCGGAACAAGCGGTTATGCGACTCGTCCGCACCTTTCTACCGGCCAGGTCGTAAACGCTAAGCGTAGTTTCGGCCGGCACCGGCAGCGAGAACCTTACCGTCGTTACGTCCCGAGCGGGGTTGGGATAGTTCTGCTCAAGAGCGAACGTCGAGGCACGTTTACCGGCCTCGCATTCCACCGGCCCGAAGGTCTCACTGCCCCCGCTCAACTTCGCGGCCTCGAGCCAATAACGGTACCTCTCCTCGGCTTCGACGTCGCGGTCCAGATACGCGTAGGGTGAGCGGCCGGTTATGAGCTCGGCGTTCAGCTTGGTGCGGCCTTCGTCGCCGCCGGCCGTCGGCGCCCGGTAAACATTAAACCCCGCGGCGCGCGCACCCGGGTTTGTCTTCCACGTTAGTTTGACGGCGCCGCGGGCCGGCTGCGCTTCGAACGACGCTACCGGGACGTCGACGACGTTGCTCTTCTTGCACAATACCCAGCCGTATTTATCGAACTCGACGTTCGTCACCGGGCTGCCGTACGCGAACTTGAAGCGGTGATGACGGTCCTTGACGAAGACGGTCTCGACGTGGGTGCCGTCGCCCCGCGTCGTTATGGTGAGGTCGATAGGCATGTCGAACAGCGGCGTAAGGCGGCTCTGCTTCTGGACCTGACAGATATTAACCGTCACCGAGTTGCCGGCGGTCGTCCAGTCGTACTCGTATACCGGGTAACCGGCTCTATAGACCCAATCGTCGAAAAATTCCTGGAGGCTCTTGCCGTATTCGGCTTCCATTGCGCGCTGGAGCTCGTACGTGAAAGCGTGGCTGTACTCGTGGGCGCGGCCGTACTTATTCCAGGCGCGGAAGAACTTCTCTTCTCCCAGGACGTGGCGCAGCATGTGCATAACCCACGCGCCCTTTTGATATACGGTCGCGCTCCACGGCGACTCCGGGGCGTAGACGGGAAACCGATGCCGCGCGTCCTCGGCGAAGTAGGTGTTTGCGAAAAGTTGCATCCGGGCACGGAAAGCCTGTTTACCCTTATCGTGCTCCTCCCATAACGCGTCGCAATAAGTGGCGAAACCTTCGTTCAACCACAGGTCCTTCCAGGTACCGGGCGATATGCAATCGCCCCACCACATGTGGCTCAGCTCGTGGGCCAGGATATGGTCCGAACTATGGTCGGGCCGCACGTACGGCGAGTTCAGCGTTATGCAGGTTTGGTTTTCCATCCCGCCGAAGTACCCCATCTCGGCCTCGGCGATGCCGTACTTCTCGTCGTCGAACGGATACCGCCAGAACCTGTTGGAGAAGAAGTTCATCATCCGCGGCGTGTACTCGAAGCATATCTCGGCGCTGGCGCGGTGTTCCGGGAAGACGTAATACCGTATCGGGATGCCTCCCCAGCTAGTGCCGAAGCGGGAATATTTGTACGCGCCGGAAATGCTGACGAGGTACGTTGCGATGCGGTTCGTCGTAACCCACGTAAACGTCTTAGTCCCGCCGGGGTTGCTCTTCTCGCCCTTTAGAACGCCGTTGGCCGCGACGTACCAGTCGTCGCGACACGTGACTTTCAACTCCACGCGGTCGGCTTTATCGTTCGGCAAGTCGTAACAGGGGAACCAATGCTGCGCCTCCTCCATGGCCGAGCAGACGTAGGCACCCTTACTGGTAAAGTAAAGGCCGTCCTGGGGTTTGCCGCTATAGAACGCGGTTACCGCGAACTTTTCGCCTTTCTGTTTCGGCGTTAGGAGCGTTATCTCCAGCACGTCGTTAGCGTGTTTGAAGGTGCAGTTCTTGCCGTCCTGTTTTACGGCCGAGACGTTCATGTCGTTTGCAAAATTAAACTGAACCTTGCGGAGGTCGTTCTTCGAGCTCGAGGCGGTTATTTTGCAATTCCCCGAAATTTTCTTTTCGACGTCGTGGAGCTTCACGTCTATTACGTACTCGCGGACGTCGTAGTCGTGCGGGACCGGCGTGACGTCGCTCGTACCCTTCGCGCCGTCGTAGAGGTGCGGTACGAAAAACCGTGGGTCGTCCACCGTATCCGTTGCCGGGTTAAATAACGCGATAGCGGAACCGGCGGCCGCCGCGATAATACCCAACGTAAACCTCGAACGCATATGATTTCTCCCGGGAAGCAATGTAGCAGTACGTGATCGTTAGCGTTAACGTTAATCGGTTCAAACAACGAAACGTAGCCCGTTAATCTCGCCGACGCAGGGCCATTTACGTTAGCCGAGGAGCGGGAATACCGACCCGCGACGAGGCCCCGTTCTCCGCATCTATTCCCGATCAAGCTTTTCAACGTCCGTTACGCCGGGCACGAAAGTTTCGACGGCGGCGCGGAGCTCGGCCACGTCCAGAGCCGTACGGCGGCACGGCCCCTCCGGCCTTTGGTTGGCTACGCCCAACACGGGCCGTTTGCTCACAACGTAGATACCGGTTATCAGCTCCCGTTCGCACGCGACGCCAATTACGGCGCGCGGGTCGAAATGCCGCACCACCGACGGAACGACGCTGCCGCCCGTAAGTACCGCCATCACGACGTCGTCGTATTCCTCGCGGAGGGACAAGATTTCCGCGACGGGACACTCGCCGCAACGGCGGCAGCTGTCCACGTCCTCGACGAGCGGTTGGCTGCACTCAGGCCGCTGTAGGCAACGCGGCAGCAGAACGAGAACCGGGCCGGGCTTTTTAAAACCTCTTGCCGTAGCGTGCGTAACGGCGTTAGATACCCGGACCGCGGAATGCGCCATCCGGTCGGCGCTCGAGCCTAAAAGCTTCGCTAACCTACGGGCCGGCGCAACCAGTTTTATGGTCACCCGGCTCGAGCGCCCGAGCGGTAGGAGCAACGCCCTCCCGGTGTACGTTGTCGCGATTATCCCTAGATATTCTAAAAATATATACGAAACTAAGACGCCGCCGGCCAATAAGACCGCAACTGGTAGTGACGGCGAAAACGCCTCGAGCCGCGGCGCGATAGAATACCAAAATAGAACGAACAGGGCCGCGGCACCCGCGATAAGGATGCCTACCGCCGCCAAGAAAAGGCCCGGCCCTTGTTCGATGGCGGGTTCGAAGCCGGTCAACGCGCCGGCGTCGCGCCAGGGATCACCCAGATAACTGGTATCCTCGTCGTTGATGGACGTTTTATCCGTTGACGGGCCGGCCATAAAATAACGCGCCGCCCGGGAGCGGACGGCGCCGTTTATTACCGGGCGATGACGACGCCCAAGAGTGAATTCCTAACCCTCTTCTTCCGGAATGCAGCAGTCAACCGGGCAGACGTCCGCGCACGAACCACAATCGTCGCATTTTTCGGGGTCGATGATGTAGATGGGGTCCTCTTCCGTGATAGCCTCTTCCGGACACTCCGGGATGCACGCGCCGCACGCGATGCAGTCTTCGGTTATCTTGTATGCCATTTTTCGGCATTCCTCCTTTTAAATCCTTCACCCGGCTAATATGTTCAATATAGCGTTCTTTACCCGCCGAACGCGGGAGCAAACGTAGCAAAAAAGGGTCCCGCCGTCAAGCGGAAATTCCTGTTTTTCTCCTCGCTCGCCACCTCCCTCCAGCGCTTACCGCCCCGACCATTTGTTTGCCCTTTACAAAAAGCCGCTGAAATACTATAATCGCCGGGAATTAAAATCAAACGAGAGGTACGCCTTATGCTCAATGTTAGCGAAGAGGTTTTCAAAAGGTACGGGCGGGTCTACCAACCGGGCGAGGTAGTCGTCCGGGAAGGCGACGTGGGCGAATCGATGTTCATAATCCAAACGGGCGAAGTCAGGATCCACAAACGAATTCGCGACCGCGAGACGACGTTGGCCGTCCTCAAAGCGGGCGATTTCTTCGGCGAGATGGCGATTATCGATAAGGAACCTCGTTCCGCCAGCGCCACGACGGCGGCCGAATCCAAAATCCTGGTGCTCTCCAAGGACATATTCGAGTCGCAGATAAAGACCAACCCGAAAATAATAATGTCGATCCTGAGAAAAATGAGCGAACGCCTGCGCGCCGCCGACCGACAGATAAAAACCCTCCTCATGCGCGACAACCATTCCCGCGTGACGGGCACGCTTCTGCTGCTAATGTCCAAGCGGGGGACCCCTTCCGAACAGGGCGTCGTGATAGATCGCAAAGAGACGCTCGAAGAACTAGTAAGCATGACAGGCTTGCCGTTGGAAAAAGCCGAGGAAGTACTGGAGACGTTGCGTCGAGCCGGAATCGTCAGGTTCGAGAACAACGTTATGATGGTCAAATCGGCCGACAGCCTGGAACGTTTTATGAACTACTTGGAGATGAAAGAAGAGTTCGGCCTATAAGGCTTTTAACCCCTCGTGAGCGTTGGACCAATTTAAATACATCCTACTGTGGTTGAGCGCCGCGTTTTTATTCGCGGACTATCCGCTACAATCGAACTTAGTCTTCGAGATCCGCTATAAATACAAGTTCGGGGGGTTACTGCACGTCGCCATTCACGCCCTAGCAGGCCTTTTCCTATTATACCCTTTCCTCGTTCACTGGCAAATTTGGGTCGCGTTCGGCGCCACGATCGTCCTCCATTATTTCATCGACACCGTAAGCAAAACCAACATCTTTATGTGGCTCGCCGACCAGGCGGCGCACGTCGCGTTGATCGCGGGCGTGGCGCTTCTATGCCGGAATCTGCAACCGGTACCGCTGCCCGACGTCGTCGCGAAGTACTACTTTAACGTACCTTTCGCGTTATACGTAATAGGTTACCTGGCGGCGACGTTCGCCGGGACTATTTTCGTCTTTTTCGTAAAGGCGACGTTCCAAAAAGACTACCAAACTCGCCCCATATTGCTTTACGAAAAAACTACCGGCGTCTTATCCCGGGCCATAGTCGTCACCGCGATAATATTGGGTTTCAAACTCACGCCGGCCTTCTTCTTCGTCGCGCCGGTTCCGGACCTACTCCGCCTCTACCAGGTAGTAACGTTACGGGGCGACGAGCGTCACTATAAAGGCGTATACCCCGCCGACGTATTAATCTCGTTCCTATACGCCGCAGCCATAGGCGTCGCGCTCGCTTTCGTATAAATTATGCCGACGAGAATAACCGTAATAACGGCCTTGGCCGTCGCTTCGGCGGGAATTGCCGTCGGTTTCGAAAGGAACCCGGGCGGCGCCGCGGGCGCGGCCGCCGGCTGGGGGCTGGGAGCGCGGGCGGAAGCCTTGGGCCGGGCGTACGCGGCGCTGGCGGACGACGCCGCGGCCTTGTATTGGAACCCGGCCGGCCTAGCCGCCCTGGAGCGCACCGAGTTCGCCTTCGCCTACGGCGCCCCATTCGGCGACGTGGGCGACGTGGCCTTGGGCGACGCCGTCATAGCGAAGCCGCTGCTTTACTCCATGGGAGAGACAGCGGGCGGCGCCGGTTCCCTGGGGACGCTCGCGGCGGCGGTAGCGTTCCGGCGAGCGGGCGACATACGCGAGGCCAACGAAGCCGGCCCCACCGGCCGCACTTTCGCCAACACCGACTTCGAACTGTACCTGGGCTATGCTCATACGTTGGGAGCCAAAGGGGCTTTCGGCCTGGCCCTTAAAAACGTTACCCGGGGCGTCGCCGACTACAGCGACTCCGGCTTCGGCCTGGACTTCGGCGCTACTTACAAGCCCCTCGGCGACCTCACGTTGGGTGCCGTCTTCCGGAACGTCATAGCTCCCAATTTCCGCTTAAAAGCGTTGAAAAACGCGCCGCCGTTGACGCTCGAGGTCGGCGCGAGCTACTACTGCTTTAACGTAGTATCGCCGGTGGCGTCGTTCGAAATTACGCGAGAGGCGTTTTACGACGTCGGCGCCGGCGTAGAGATTACGCCCGTTAAATACGTCGCCCTTCGCGGCGGGTACTACACGGGCGACGAAAGGCCGCGGGCTGGTCTGGGCTTCGCTTTGGGTAATTTCCGCTTCGACTACGGCATGCGTATCGGGGGACCCTTGGGCGATTCGCACCTGGCCTCGGTATCGCTGCTCTTCGGCGGCGTTGAGCCCCCGCTCGACGTCGTCGTGCCGGAAGAGGAGGGGTACATCGAGTTCGAGCCGGAAGAAGAACCGTCGCCCGAAGGAGAAAGCGGCGAAGCCGAAGAAGAAACTGAAAGCGGCCCGGGGATACCCGGAATCGACGAATTGTTCGAGGAGAGTTCGGAAGGGCCGTGATAACGGCGAGGGCGGGACGCGCCGAACGACGGCGCAACGGCCTTTGGACCAATAAAAAGCCCCCGAACGGGGGCTTTGTGGGCGATGCAGGACTTGAACCTGCGACCCCTTGCATGTCAACCGATTCTGTAGGATATCGAGCAAAAATAATCCTGAAATAATAAGGGTTTTTTCGATTTAAGATTTCTAAAAAGGCCGGAAGGTGGCAAAAATAAGGCAAAGCGGGAGGCCGAAAGGAGCGGGAGATGAAAAAGCTACTACCATTAGCACTATTAGTTTCGGTGAGTTTTGCCTTAGCCGAGGCTCCTACTTGTCCTTATTGTGAAACTAACGAATTCGTAAGAGAACTACCTCCACCAACTGAAGACCCTGTTATTCCATACAAAGAAGGATATATATGTGTGGGGTTGGGTTGTCTTGCGCGTTGTTTTGATGGAACTTGGTATTCCTCGGAGGAGTTCGGCAAAAAGTGGGAAGAGCAGGGTCGTGTTCCACTTCTTCGCGGTAAAGGTAGTACTTCATTTGGAACTGAGTGTCCTTACTGCGGGAGTGAAAATTTAGAAAGCACTGAAAGGGTTGGAATATGTAATGATTGCCTCGCCAGATGGGTTGATGGAATTTGGTATAGTAAGGATGAATGGTTAAAAATATTCGATGAAGATTTGCATGCAATTAGGATTAAAAGATTAAAATCCTACGGCTGGACAGATAAGAGGATAGCCCGTGTATTAGAGGGGTATATTTATATAGGAGATACAAAAAAAATAGTCCTTGAAGCTTGGGGTGAGCCGGAAGATATTAACAGGACTACTACTCGATATGGAACATCCGAGCAATGGGTATATGGATTAGGTTGTTACGTTTATTTCGAAAATGGAGTAGTAACGGCGATTCAGGATTAAGCCGGAAGGTGTCAAAAATAAGGCAAAGCGGGAGGCCGAAATGATGTTAGCGATTCTGATACTAACCGGCGTATTGGTAGTTCTCGGCTCCATTACAATATGTTTATTACTAAGAGGAGAAACACAAGCGAATAAGGCACGTACTCCCGTATTAAAATATCTTAATTTTATGCCATTACGCTTTCCCGGTTTTCGTTTTCATTTAAAGAACTACGGCCCAACCTTAGCTAAGGAATTAGAATTTAGGTATGAAATATATGATTTTATTACTCACGAAGGGGAATTTACAATTCCTGATGGGTCGTTTAGTATTCGAGGTAAGGAAGAAACATTAGCTCAACGCGAGGAGATTTTAGTCTTTTTCGACTATAATCTTGAGGAACCTCTACCAGAACACTATCAGGGTATATTAAAGGTTATAATCGATTTCGAAAGCGAGTTCTTAGAACCGGAACCTTTTGAGTTTCACGTAGCTATTGATAAAGGTTCATTAAGCCTTATTTAGAAGTCTGAGGATAACCGTATAAGGACGGGATTATGGAGCTATGCGAAAATCAAATAAACCTCATAATATTAGTAGTGGGGTTTTTAGCTTTATTGGCCGCTATATTCGTTCCGATAATTTTACACCGCCGAAAAAATAAAAGAGAAAAGGAAGAACAAGCTCCGACATTAACCCGTTATGGGTGGAAAGGTGATTTTAATTCATTTCATTTCGTTTTAAGAAACGATGGGCCTACTCGTGTTAAAAAAATAGAAGAACCTAAATATGATAAAGAATCGATAGGGGAATTCGATATTAGGGGGGAATACCTTTTTAACCCAAGAGGGCCACAAGGGGAATTCTATTTTTCAAAATCTGCCCTTGCTCCCGGAGACCAATTTATGATTATATTTCGCAAGCGTAACGATGAGAGGCCGTATAATTATAAAGGAGAATGGAAGATAATAATCAGTTACGAAGGTGATTTCTTTAAACCTAAACCTCTTCCTTTGAAATTCGAAGTGGATGCCAGTAACCGGACTATAATCCCTATAGATTTTAAATAGGTTCGGGGAGAAAATAAATCTATAATAATTTTTAGAATTGTTTTGGCGGTTTTATAACGGCATAAATAAGGTACAAAAGAGGGCCGGGGAAAAACCCGGCCCGAAAAACCCTTGCCTTTATTGGGCGATGCAGGACTTGAACCTGCGACCCCTTGCATGTCAAGCAAGTACTCTAGCCAACTGAGCTAATCGCCCTTAGCAGTGTTAGTATATCCAAGTTTAGTTCGAACGTCAAGAAGGAATTATGCTCCCGGATACGTTTAAAGAATTTCTTGGCGCCACCATGGGCGACGCGCTCTCGTCGCTCGCTCTCGCCGCGCTCGTTTTCGTCGGCGGCCGCGCCGTCTTTGCCGTACTCAGGAGGATTCTAAAGTTAGAAGGGCTCCGGGTTACGGTCAACATCTTCCTCCTATTGCTCGCGGCGGCGGCTTTCGAACACGTCTCCGACTACGGGTGGGTGCCTACCGTGGGCCGCATAATGCGAGGTACAATATTCGTCTTCGGCA
>JAUWLW010000013.1 GCA_030613505.1 Candidatus Zixiibacteriota bacterium | reverse complement strand
AAAATGAGAAGACCGTCTGCCATCCACGCGATATAACCCGCCCCCAAGTGACAGCGGTCCGAGTCGCCGTAATAAGAGATTGTCCCGGAATAAATAGGGACATACCCCTGACGCGATCCCCCAGGCGTATAAAAATACAGGTTAACGCCGCTAAGCTGATGATGGATGCAATACACGTAAGAAGGGTCCCGGTAAATCCCGAACCACCACCAATCGTATATGCCCGAGGTCCCTAAATAAAAAGAACTAATAACGGACCCAACCTCCGCGTAAGCGCACGTCGCGAACGCCGCCACGCAGACTACGGTAATTATTTTTCTCATCTTTTTACACCTCCAACGCTATAGGGTTAATGCCTCCGTCAAAATAATTTATAACAGTATTTGACGCCTATGTCAAGCCCCCCCGTTTCCGCGCCATTGCCGCCTACGTCGAAGGCGCCGTATAAGTTATTGAAACCCTATATTCCGCGCCCGTAACAAGGCGGCCGTATTTACCGGTAAATAGCTTTTATCTTCCCGATACTCGCGGGGACGACCGAGGCGGCGCCGCGGGCGTTGACGTCGATCTGGTAAGCCCAATGTTCGTGGGGGGGTTGGGTTAAGTAACCGTGGTACCAGAGGGCGCCGCCGTACGACGCCGGGTACGCGTCGCCGTAATTTTGGCCGCGCGAATACTCAGTAACCATACCCCACGAGGCCAGTAGAGAACCACTTCCCATATTGAAAACGTAATGTAAATCGTCGCGGCTGGAAACTACGAAAAGGTACCGGCCGCCGGCGTTGTTGAAAGACTTGGAAAAGGCCGAACCCCCGGCTCTCATCCCGGCCGGCCACCCGGCCACGGTCCACTGCCCGGCCAGCGCCCCGGCCGGCGTGTATAAATTGTAGACGCCGGTCGCGGAATGGACGTGGTAGTACCGGCCGTCCCACATTATGTCGTACGGGTCCCGTCCTCCCGGGCCCTTGGCCGGGAAGGACTGGAGTACTGACGCGTTATCAGTTCTCGCGAAATATATTTTGTCCGACTCGGTACCGGAGAACGCGAAATACGGGGCGCCCAGGTGGCAACCGGTCATGTCGCCCGGATAGGTAGATGACGCCAGGTATACGTTATTAACCTGGGAACCCGATGGGGTGTACGTACGCAGGTAAGCCGTGTCGATGTAATTCC
This sequence comes from Candidatus Zixiibacteriota bacterium, assembly GCA_030613505.1. GTDB lineage: Bacteria > RBG-13-66-14 > B26-G2 > WVWN01 > WVWN01 > WVWN01. The sequence continues at coordinate 59,946 of JAUWLW010000013.1, read as the reverse complement.
AGAAAGAATAAACGTACGCCGGGTCGCGGTATATCGCGGCGAAATAACTCGTGGGTTCGACCGTCTTCCCAATATAGAACGAGCTGATAACGGACCCAACCTCCGCGTAAGCGCAAGTCGCCAACGCCGCCATGCAGACTACGGCAATTATTTTTCTCATCGGTTTACACCTCCAACGCTATATGGCTAATGCCTCCGTCAAAATAATTTATAACAGTATTTGACGCCTATGTCAAGCCCCCCCGTTTCCGCGCCATTGCCGCCTACGTCGAAGGCGCCGTATAAGTTATTGAAACCCTATATTCCGCCCCCGTAACAAGGCGGCCGTATTTACCGGTAAATCGCCTTTATCTTCCCGACGCTCGCCGGGAGGACCGAGGTCGCGCCGCGGGCGTACGCCAACGCATTGGGGCCCGTCAACCGCCGGCCATAATTTCAATCGCGCACCTTGAGGACCACCTTACGCTCGAAGTAGTTCGCGACCAGGCCATCGTTCGGGTTCCCCTTGGCGCCCTGGCCCCTGGTCAACATCACTTGTAGGACCAGCTCGGTAGTACCGGCGCCGTCAAAGGCCTGGACCTTCATCGGGAGCGCCGTAATATATGCGCCCTCGAAACCTTCCAGCTTATCGCCGATCAGACGACAGGCCATCGGCAAGTTTACCCCCCACCCGGGCGCGAATTTCGAAAGGGAGTCCGTATCGATACGGGCCGGGTCCACGTAGAGCCACGCGTTTTTCTCGGGGGGCGCTACGTCCCCGTCCTTCATCCACCCGATGACCGTAATAACGGTTCGTCGCGCGCCTCGCTCGGCCTCGAGCAAGAACGTACCGTCCGTTTGCCGCAGGGAGGTCATCGTACCTTTGTCTATAACGTCGATGACGACCTTCTCCTCCCCCAGCCAGGGGCCGTTGTCGGCGTGGCAGGCGAGACATGAGGTGGCCTTGCCGGCTATCCCTACGGCCGGCGGGTACGCCGCGACCGTGCCGGCGAACCCGAAGAAGACGAATAAAAACGCCGCGGCCGTATTCACGAACGTTGTGTAAGGATTTCGCATCGTCACTCAGTCCTCCTTCATTCTCTTTGATAGTAAAGGATTTATCGAAGATTACGTTTTAGGACGTCGATAACTTATCGGCGTCCACCACCCGCTATATTAGGCTAACCATGTTACCGTCGTTAATTATTATCAAAATAGTCATAAATGGTCAACCATTTTCTCCCCCGCCGGTAAAAAACACCCCTCGCCCGGGCCCGGGCGCGTGGGAGCTCGGCACGGCGGACCTGTCGCCGGGGATTTATATATTGCGTCTTGCGGCCGGCGACGCCGCGGCGACGGCGAAAGTGGCGGTCGTAAAATAGAACTCGCGGCTAAAACAAAAGGGCGGCGCCAAACGCCGCCCTATATTTTTCTAAATTAAACCCGTCAAACGTCCCGCCGGGCGTAGAGCGCCCACGTCGCGACGAAGAAGAGGACGACGTAGACCGCAGCCGTGGCGACCGTCAGCCATCCGTCGACGTCCCAGCGTTGCGCCTTCAACAGCTCGGCGGCGCGCAGCTGCACCCCCGCGATGGGCGGCGCCGCGGCGAAGTAAACCTCGGCACCCCACCGCACGTACCACGGGAACTGCAGGCCGGCCTCTTTGTAGCCGCCGGTCATGAAGTCGCGCAGCGCGCCGATAGCGGCCGGGAAGCTCGCCAGGTAAATAATTATCCCCAACATGCCGGCGACGACGCGCGGCAAGAACATGCTGAAGAAGGCCACCAGCGCGACGGCGAGCGCGAGCGAAAGCGACGCGACGGCCACGGCGAGCCAGAGCGTCCCCGGGAAGACGTGCGCGCGCAAGAGCGACACCGCCGACGCCAACGCCGCGAGCGCCGCCGCCGCGGCGAGCGCCGTCAGGAAGACGCCGAGGAGTTGGCCCAGCAGGACGTGCGAGCGGCGGACCGGCTTGGACAACAGGAACTGCGCCCGGCCGTCGTCCAGCGGCCGCGACGCCGCGCCCATAGCGAGCATTACGGCGTACAATATGCCCCAGCCGACGGCGATGTGGTAGGAGGCGGCGCGCGCGATGCCTAGCTGCTCCTCGGCGCCGTAGACGCGGCCGCCGCTTTGGAGCTGGGCGCCGAAGAGACACCCCACCACTATGAGGAACAGCACGCCGACGACGCCGAAGACGACGAGCGTGCGCGACGCGAACGCGCGTTTGAAGTACTCCCACGCCACGAGCCAGACCGTCACGCCGGCGCCTCCTCCCCGGGCCTCTTGACCACGGAAACGAACAGGTCCTCCAGGCTCTGGCGCCGCGTCGTCAACGCCGTGACGACGCAGGCCGCCGCGGCCGCGGCCTTCGAGACGTCGGACGCCTCCTTGCCGGGCAAGAGCGTGAGGACAAAGCGATTGCCGGCTACGTCGACGGCGCTCGCGATCTTCTCGAACGCCTCGCGCGCCGCCGCGGCGGGCCCCTCCAGCTCGACCTCTACGACGTTAGTGGGCCTGAGCAGTTCCGCCAGGTCGCCCTCGGCCACCAGCCGGCCCTCGTCTATTATGGCGACGCGCGAACACTGGGCCTCTATTTCGGCCAGGATGTGGGAGCTCACGACCACGGCCTTCCCGCGCGCGGCGTAGTCGCGCACCAACGCCTTGACGAGGTGGTGGCCCAGCGGGTCGAGGCCGGCGGTGGGCTCGTCCAGGAAGAGGAGGTCCGGTTCGTTGACCAGCGCCTGCGCCAGGCCCACGCGCTGGAGCATCCCCTTGGAGAAGCCGCCCATCCGGCGGTCGGCGGCGTCTTCCAGCTCGACCTGTGCGATTAGCTCGTCGGCCCGCCGCGCCGCGTCCGCTCGAGACACGCCGAAGAGCCGCGCCGCGAAGCGGAGGTACCGCCGCGGCGTGAGGTGCGGGTACCGGACCGGGAACTCGGGCAAGTAGCCGACGCGGCGCCTCAGCTCCGGCTCCCGCCAGTCGTCGCCGAAGAGGCGGACTTCGCCTCCCGTCGGCTTCACCAGGTCCAGCGCGACCTTGATGGTCGTCGTCTTGCCGGCGCCGTTGCGGCCCAGGAAGCCGAAGACCTCGCCCGCGGCTACGGCGAACGACAAGTCGTCGACGGCCGTTACGCCGCCGAACCGTTTGGTTAGATTCAATACTTCGAAGGCGGTTTCCATCTCGAATAAAAAATCGGCGGCATTATACGATTAAACGCCGCCCAAGTAAACAATTCTCTAAACGCCTTGACGCCGGCGCGCGTTTCCTTTATCATTAATCGTCCCGGAGGGCTCGCCTAACGGTATGGCAGCGGATTTGAAATCCGCCGGCCTAACGGCCTTGGGGGTTCGATTCCCTCGCCCTCCGCACCGCGCCGCCCCTCAGGGGCGGCGCATTATTATTACGTAATGGGAGCGGCCGACGCCGAGCGAGGCCAGCGTCTGCGCGAGCCAAAGCCACTTGTTGACGAGGAAGTGCACCCACTTGAAGCGCAGGCCGAATTTGTAGGCGGCGAGGCGCCACCCGCCGAAGAGCTCCCGGACTTCGTCCAGCTCGAGCCCCCGCGGTAGGCCCTTCTTCGCGCGCTCGACGAAGTCGTACCAGACGAAGACGCCGTCGTCGGCCAGGACGCGCTCAACTTCCGCGGCCGCGAGCTCCCGCGCCTCCCCCGGCGGCAGCGACGAGAACAACAGCGACTGGACGACGACGTCGAAGGCGCCGGCGCGGAACGGCAGCGCCGCGGCGTCGCCGCAGACGAAGCGCACCGCCGCCGCGGTCTTGGCGCGGCCATCGCGCAAGGCCCCCTCGTCCCGGTCGAGGCCCACGCACCGCCCGGGCGGCGCGCCCAGCTCGAGGAGCTGCCGGAGCAGGTTGCCGCGCTCGCAGCCGTCCTCCAACAGCCGCTTGTCCTCCAGCGCCACGCCCTCCCGCCGCAGCACGCGCGTCAGCGCCCGCTCGAGCTGGTGGCGGTAGAAGAGCGCCAGCGGCTTGAAGGGCGTCCAGTAGCCGCGCGCGTCTATATATTCCTTCTCGGCCTTCGACAACATACGTCAACGCGGGCGCGGCGGGCTATCGCGCGTCCGCCACTCTATACCTATAACCTCAGGCCGGGCCCGCGTCAACCTAAATGATGGCCGTACTCGCGCCGGCCTTGACCCCCGGCGCCGCGCGTGTTAATATCCCCAAATGTTGCACGGCCCTCCCGAACCGCTCTCCCTCCCAAGCGGCCTCGCCGCGCTCAAGCTGGAAGACCTCGCCGCCATCGCCGAACGCGTGGGCGTCCAGGAAGAGCTAACCTCCAAGGCGCGCCTTCTCGCGAACATCCCCGAGCGCCTCGCCGACAGCAACGCCGTCCGGCGCTCGGTCCGCAAGCTCGAAGGGGATGCGGCCAAGGCCCTCCTCGTCGCCGCGGCCTGCGAAAAATTCCTGGCCGTCTTCGGCCCCTCCACCCTCTTCCGCTTCGGGACCACGGCGCCGCCTCGCGACGCCGTCGCGCGCGGCCTGCTGCTGCCCGACCCATCCATCGGTTTGTACCGGCCGGCCGCGGAAATACTACCGCACGTTCACTACGAAGCCGCTAAACTATTCGCCGCGCCGGGCGCCGAGCCGCCGCCGTCGGCCGTGACCCTCGAGCCCCCCTCCGCCTTCCGGGACGCGGTCGCGACCTGGTGCTACGTAATCAAAAACCCCATAACGCTCACGCAGAGCGGCGCCACCCCCAAACGGGCGCTCGCCAAACTGGCGCCGCTGCTGGAAGTGGCCGAGGAGGATGCGCCGCTGGCGGCCGTGCTCGAGGGTTTCGGCTATAGCCGGCTGGAGCTGTTGGCGGAAGACCTCGAGCGCCGGGGCGCGTTGGCGCGGGACGACAGCGAGCTCCGCGCCGCCGGTTGGCTGTCGGGTGACCTCGACGACGCCGCCGCCGCTTTTAACGCCGAACTCGCCCGGGCCGTTGTGGAAGAGGACGGAACGGCCGGCGCGCTTCTCGCCGCGTATTCGTGTTCGCTGTCGCCGCCGAGCCGGTGGCTAACGGTCCCGGCCGTCGTCGAAAACATTTTGAATATCGCCGAAGACGCCGACGAGGCCTCGACGCGCAAAGCCCTCTTCGCGTTGTTCGTGAGCGGCGTCGTCGCGGCCGGCGTCGCCGACGACGGCTCACTCCTCTTCGCCCGCGCCGCGGACCTGGGCGAATTGAGACGGCCGCCGGCGAAAGCCGCCGAGCCCCAATTTTTACTGGGCGGAAACTTCGAGCTCAAAGTACCCTACGACCTGCCGACCGAGACGAGGCTCAAGCTCGAGGCCTTCGCCGAGCAGACGGGGGGCGGCCGCTTTCTCTCGTACCTTATCTCCAAGTCGACCTTCTACCGGGCGCTGGACGCGGGCGTCGGCGTCGACGACGTGCTGTCTTTTATAGAAAGCCACGTCTCGAAACCGGTGCCGCAAAACGTCGCGTTCTCGCTCCGCGGCTGGGCCGAGCAATACGGCAAGATATCGTTCTTCGACCGCATGGTCGTCGCCGCGGAGACGCCCGAAACGGCGGACGAAATCGCCAATCTGCCCACGGTCGCGCCGTTGGTCAAGGGGCGGCGCGAACTGCACGGCGTCGAGATCGCGCGCGAAGACTACGGCGCCGTCCGCGACGCCCTGACCTCGGCCGGGTACCTGCCGCGGTCGCTGGAGGGCGACGCCGAGGCTGCGGTCTCGCCGCGGGCGCTGTTCGACGCCGGCTCGCGCCGAGGAGGTAAGGCCGGGGCGCCGGAGCCGGAGAGCGAGAACGCGGCCGCCGTCGTCGAATTCGCCGTCGCGCACGGCAGGCCGCTGAAGCTTTGGCTCGAGGGCGAGGACGAACCGCTCGAGGTCGAACCGCGCAAGATAACGGTATACCGCGGCCGGGCGTACCTCCACGTCACCGGCGACGGCGGCCGCGCGCGCATACCGCTCGCCGACATCGCCCGGGCGACGTTTAAATAGATGACCGCCCGACAGAAAACGCCGCCCTCGCTTAGTTGGCGCGCCTGGCCGCTGGTGGAATACCCGGCGCGTTCGGCGCTGGCGGCGGTCATGGTCTCCGGCACCGCCGCGGCCATATACTTCGTTTGGGACAGCGCGCTCTTCGCGGTCCTGGGCGCCGTCGTGTTGGCGCTGTCGCTGCACGGCCACCTCCTGCCGCGGCGCTACCGCCTCGACGACGACGGCGTCTCGGTCTCGGCGATAAAGATTAAAAAACGCCGGCCTTGGGACTACTTCCACTCATATTACGCCGACCGGTTGGGCGTCATGCTCTCGACGTTCACGTACCCGTCGCGGCTCGACTCCTTCCGGGGCGTGAACCTGCGCTTCGCCCGCGGCAACCGCGACGACGTCGTGGCGTTCGTCGCCGCCAGGTTGCCGGCCGCGGAGAAGAGACTCCGCCGCGGCTCGAGCGGCTAACACCGGAGGACCCGTTGGCACGAAAATCCAAATGGCGGAACGCGCTGACGTACGCCGCGTCGTTCGTCTTTCCCTTCTTCGGCGTCGCGTACGGCGCGCTCGAGATATGCAAAGGCGAGGAAGCCGAGCGGCGCCGCGGCAAGGTCTGCATCGTATTAGGGGTCGCGGCGCTGGTCTTGGCGTGCGTCGGCGGCGCGGTGTGGATGGCGCTGGGGCTTAAGGCCGGCTTCGGCTTCCTTTTGCCGGAATAACAAACGAGAGGACGAGCGGTGGCAAACACGAATAAACCTGTCGAAGCGGAGACGGCGGCGGAAGTGCCGCCCGAGCCGCGATGGCTGTTTTACGGCGTGTCTTTCGTCGTACCGATAGCGGGCATCGTCCTGGGGGCGCTGTACCTGAGCAAACCGGACGCGGCCAACAAGGAGTTCGGCAAGTACTGCCTCGTCGCCGCGCTGGTAAACTTCGCGATCGGCTTTTCGGTGGTATGTTGCGTCGTCGCGTTCTACATCTCGTTCTTCCTCGGCTATATCGCCTTCATCATCGGCCTCATCGGCGTCGCCGCCGGCGGCGGCTTATAACCGCCGCGCCGCCATAGCTCGCCGGCAATTTAGAATACCGCCAAAGAAAAAGCGGCCCGCAAGGGCCGCTTTCCTTTAATCTACTTAAAATTTAAGGAATATCTACGGTGTAAACACCCAAACCCTTAACGGCTAGTAGGTCCCAAGAATTAAATACAACTCGGCCGTCTGGTAACCACCTAACTATGTCGTCGCGTATATTCGCCGGATCCGGATTATAAAGGGCTTGTTCCCAACGGCCGGTTTTTAAATCTAAAAGCCAATTTCCCGTTATACGGGGCCTCCCGCCTTCGGACTCAACCTCTATGTCGAACAACAGACGTTCGCCGGAAGGCGAAATACCGCGTTGATGAGCCGGGTAAACATATTTATTGAACCTATAAATATCTCTAACTAAACGGCCTTCTAAGTCTACAATCGAAACGACTTCTTCCGCGCCGACGGCCCGGTTGATTAACAAGCGGTCCCCCGATGGCAACCAGTTCGCGAAAGCGGCCGTCCTACTAAATTCCGTAGTAGTAACGAAAACCGCTTTTTCCTTTACTAAGTCGTAGTAATAAATATCGAAAATGCCTCCCTGGGCCCGGAAGGCGCCGAATAATATCTTAGTACCGTCGGGCGACCAATCGTAAGGGGCGCAACCGTAAGGGTCCCAATGTAAAAGACGGTTCCTGGCGCCGTCGCGGCGGACCACCCACACGCCGCCGTTGCCTTCCATGGCGTACGTAATCCACCGGCCGTCCGGCGACCATAACGGCACCCCCGCCCTCGGGGTTATTATACGCTCCCGGCCCGTATCGAAATTGTATACGTACAATTCAGGGCCCGACTCGCTAACGTACGCGAGTTCCTTCCCGTCGGGCGATATATCGAACCAACTGCGAAAATCGAATATACGTACCCGGCCGTCCGCCCCCGGCTCCGGGATAAACATATACCGCGGGCCCTCGTCGCCGCAAGAAAGAAGGAGCGCGGCCGCGACGGCCGCGGCCGCGCTCTTAACTATTCTCATACGTATTACCGTAAACACGGCCATAAGTCCCTAACGAGCGACGACGACTTTTCTCGCGTACCTCTCGCTGCCGGCGGACGCCGTAATAACGTAAACACCCGGCGGAACCCTTGAACCGTCTCGGGCCGTCAAATCCCAACTAAGCGAGTAACTACTGCCTAACGTCGGGACGGTAAACGCGTTAACGCAACGCCCGCTTAAATCATAGACTTTTACGTCGACGGAGGCCGCGGGCTTATCAAAACCTAAAAAGCCGGTTAGCTTTATAGGCCCGTCCGCGGGGTTGGGATAACAGCGAAAATACGGCCGTTCTTCAGCCGGCGTACAAGCCGCCGCGGACGCCGCACCGTCGGGGCCGGCGGCAGCCACCGGGCCGGCCCCGGTTTCGTCGCCTGCGTAAGCGAACGCCAGGTCGCACGCGTTTTTTAGGTTCAAGCGTCCGTGCCCGAAATATTCGTCCACGCCGGGGGGCCCTATATCCACGCACGACGCGTGCAAGATAGGACGCACCCACTGTTCAATAAGGCCGCCGGGCGGGTCGAACGCCCAGGGGCACGCGGCTGCGATAATACCACAAGTCGCCGAAACGTGGGCCGCGGCGAACGAAGTACCGCCTTCGTCGGGGTTCTCTCCGTCGGTCCAATTAAAATATCTTTGGATCGGCAGCGCACCCTTAAAACAAAAACACGGGGGGGTCCGGGTAGTGCTAAATATATGGAGCCCGGGCGCGGTACACTCGGTATCCCAGCCCCAACTGGACATAGGTGCCTTGTTATTCCAAGGAGTTAGGCCGGTTACGGCTATACACTGCGGAAACGACGCCGGGTAGAAAAGCTCTTCGGTCCCGCGGTTTCCGCGTGCCGCTACCATTACTACGCCCATCTCGTACGCGCCCTCGCAAGCTTTATGTAGAAACTCGGAATACATCGGCTGGCCGAGCGAGAAATTGATGACGTCGGCGCCGTTTAAAGCCGCCCACACTATACCAACTCCTACGGCCTCGTCTTCGAAAGGCTCCTCGTGGCACTCGGTTACCCTTATTATCCCTATCCGCGTTACGTTCCACGAAAGGCCGGCGATACCGAAATGGTTGTCCGTGTGCCCACCTATTATACCCGCTACCATCGTTCCGTGGCCACATTCGTCTTGGGGCGCTTCGTCGCCTTCAACCAAATCCCAGGACAAATCGTAGTCTATCCAATTCACAAGGTCCGGATGGTAGTACTCGGAGGTGCCGTCCCAATGGTCTACGCAACCGGTATCGAATATCACGACCTTAGGCCAAAACCCTACGGGCGGGAAGTACGGGTCCCAATATTCTTCCCACGCCTGGGGCGCGTCTATGTCCACGCCCGCGTAACCGTATTCGCCGTAGTCGTTGTCCAAGTTCCATTGTTTAAAAAAATAGCCGTAGGGCGGGAACATATAAGGGTCGTCGGGATAAAGGCCGCAAACGTAGCCATAGTAATTAGGTTCGGCCAAGTCGACGTTCGGGTCCTTTTTGTATTGCGCGGCTACTACCTTTGGGTCGTAACGTTTGTCGAACTCGACATGGTAATAAGTGTCGTAACGGAACTTCTCCATTACCTCGAGCCAATGGCGCCATTCCCATTTACCGTGCGGGTGGCGGGTAGGCTCGGTCGGAAGGAAATCGTATATCTGGTAGATCTTCGTAACGCCGTATCTCTCATTCAGCTTATTTACCGTTGGGTATTGGGTTTCTAGCGGGTTTCGGCCCCCGCCTTCCAATACGTCCTTGAACTTAACCAATATCACGCCCGGTTCGTAACTCGTACGCGCGTAAACGGTCGAGGCCGTAGCCATTATTAACGCTACGACCCCAACGGTTACTATTAAAATACGCATCTCCGACCTCCTTGTCAATAATTAAAGCCCCGTTTTATAAACCGAACCCTCTTCTTTGCGCTTATAGTCTACCCCCCCCCCGTTCTGTTTGTCAAGTCTTTTTTTGTATATTACTTATTTAGGTATGTAAATTGGCAGCTACGAAAAAAAGCGGCTCAGCTGAGCCGCTTTTACATAAATTACGCTTGCTTTACTCGAACGCCATATAGCCGAAGCGCCGGGGGTCGAAGCCAATGGGGTACTGCCAGTCCGCCGAGCTTTTCTTGGCCTGCTCCTTGCGGCGGAAGTTCGCCCGCCACTGGTCGCCGGCGACGACGCGGTCTACGCCCAGCGTCGCGACGGGAATCGCGGCCTCGAATGTCCAGTAGCCGTCGCCTCGAGCCGTGGCCACCTCGCAATCCGCGTTCCACGCCTCCACGCCCTCGGTGTCCAGCTCCATCGGTTCCTCGAACGTATACGCGATGTCGTATATCACGCCGTCGGCGTTGGCGTAGAGCTGGTAGAAGACGTTCTCGGCCGGGTCCGGCAGGAAGAAGAAGCCGACGCAATCGTCGGCGTGGACGAAGTCGTCGCGCTCGGCGCCGGTGACAACCAGCGCCTCCATGTCCTCCTGCTCGCACCGCGCGGCGACGTAGAGGTACTCGTCGTCGTAGCCGAAGTAGAACGTCGTCGGGCTTATGGTGCAGGGGCCGCCGTCGGGGGCGCAGAAGTAGTCGGCCGTCCCCGCCTCGCGCCAGCAGGCGTCGCCCAGGTCGCCGTCTACCGTCGGCGCCGCCGCCACCGCCTTGACGGGCTGAACCCGGCACGCCGGCAGGCCGGTTTTAAATTCGTGGACCAGCTCGCCGCGGTAGGGATAAGCCACCGTCACCTCGGGCAGCGGGTAGAGCTCGCCCGCCAGCGTCGCGGCGAATTCGAGTTCGGCGGAATCGCCGGGCGCGAGCGTCACGTCACGGCTCGCCGGCTCGAGCGTCCAGTTGTCGGGGACCTCCCACGTCGCCGCGGTCGTGAACTCTTCGGCGGTCGCGTTCTCGATGAACACCGTACACGAGGCTTCGGCCTGGTCGGCCGCGAAGGGGAACGCCGGGACCCGCACCAACTCGGCCTCGATTCCGTCGATGGTTTTGAGGTCGGCGACGAGGACCGCGTCGGGCGGCCTGGCCGAGCCCTTCTTCACGACGGTCCACGCGAGCTCGTCGTCGCGCACCGTGCACCATACGTACTGGAAGTAGACGCCGAGGTATTCGGCCTCTTCCTCTATGCCGCCGCCGCTCGAGCCCACGATGGTGTACGGAATGCCGTCGTATTCGGCGTTGGCGTAGAGGTGGTAGTGGCCGTTGAAGACGGCGTCGACGCCGTTCTCTTTGAATATCTCGTGCAGCGGGTCGGGCTCGCCGTCGGCCAGCGTATCGTACCAGAACGGTATGTGGTAGATGACTATCGTCATGCGGTCCTTCTTGTGCCTGGCCAGGTCGGCCTCCAGCCACCCGCGGTAGCCGCTCTCCTCAAGCCACTCCTCGCTCGATTCCCACCGGCCGGTATCGAGTATCACGAAGTGCACGCCCTCGTAGTCGAAGGAGTAGCAGGGGTCGACGTACGCGCGCTTCTTCCAAACTTCCAGCATCACGTCGTTGTATATGTCGTGGTTGCCCGGGCAGACGTAGAACGGCGCCTCGACCTTATCCGCGATCTCCCAGTACTCGTCCCATTCGGCGTTAAGCCGCTCCCGGTCCTCGGTGTAACCCTCGATCTGGTCGCCGACGGTTACGACGACGTCGGGCCGCAGCAGGTTCACCTCGTCGACGATCTCGCCGTACACGCCGGGTACGTGGCCGCCGGTCCGGTCGCCCAAAATTACGAAATCGAAATCCTCGCCCGCGCCGTACGCCGCGGCCGCGACGATTGAAACCAACGAAACGACAAACATGAAACGTTTCATTCGACCTCACCCTCTCGTCGTTAACGTAACTTTTCCGGCCTTTGCTACGTATTATTTAAAAGGACGCCCTCGAGCTCGAGCAACTTGCGCTTGAGCGCCGGGCCGCCGCCGTAACCGCCAAGGCCCGCGGCGGCGACGACGCGGTGGCAGGGGACTATCAGCGGGATGGGGTTGGCGCCGCAGGCCGCGCCCACCGCCCGGGCCGCGCTCGGCGAGCCGACGCGCTCGGCGATCTCGCCGTACGTCGCCGTCGAGCCGTACGGAATCGCGCTTACGGCCTCCAAAACCTTGAACTGGAAGGGCGTCGCGCGGATGTGGAACGGCACGGCGAATTCGCGCCGCTCGCCCGCCAAGTACTCGCCGATCTCGGCGCGAGCTTGCTCCAACTCGGCCGTGGTCCGCTCGACGAGCAAGAACGCCGGGTATTTCTTTTGGATATAGGAGAAGAACCGGCGGCCGTCTTCGCCGGGCAAGCCTACCGCCGTTACGCCGCCGGCGCTCGCCGCGGCCCGAAAAACGCCCCACGAGGTCGGATATTCGGCGAAATATAAGCTGAAAACGGTGGAATCCATATCTGCCTCCCCTGCGTCAATGGCGCCTTTATAACATAAGGGCCGCGCCGAAAAAAGCGAAAACGTATATTTCCCCGATTCTCCTTGACCACCGGGGGGATTTTTGCTAAAATAAACTACTTGGTCAAAAATTGAACTCAAGAGTTCAAGAACGGGCGAATAAATATGAGGAAATGGATAGTAATTGGCGTGGTCGCGCTGGTGCTGGCCGTGGTCGTCGTTTTGGCCTTGATGCGCGCCGCTAACAAGCGCGAACAGGCCAAAGAATTCGCGGAACGGCGGGAAGTCGCGGTCGCGGTGGAAGTCGCCGAGCCCCGGATCGGCCCCATCGAGGAGACGAAGGTATTCTTGGGAACGGTGGTCTCGACGGTCGAGGCGACGGTCTTTTCCAAGATACCGGGCAAGGTGGTCTCGTTGCCGGCGGAGGTCGGCAAGCGCGTAAGCCCCGGCACGACGGTGGCGGTCATCGACTACGACCAGCCGGGGATGAAATTCCGCTACTACAACGCCTACTCGCCCATCTCGGGCGAAATAACGGAAGTCATAGTGGACGTCGGCGACATGGTGACGCCCAGCACGCCGCTGGCGACGGTGGTCAAACCGGAGTCGGTCAAGATCGAGACCTCCGTCCCGGCGGAGACGCTGGCGCTGCTGAGCCGGAACCACCCCGTAAAAATCCACGCCAAAGGGTGCGAGGGAGGCTACGTCGAGGGCGAGATCGTGAACTTGCCCCGCTCGCTTTCGCCCGATTCCCACCTCGCGATTATCGAGATCGAACCGACGGCCGGCCTGTCGAATTTACGCGCCGGGATGTTCACCGAGGTGGAGGTGCCCGTCGCCCGGAGCGAGGAGGCGCTGCTCGTCCCGCCGCAAGCCATTCACCGCGAAGTGGACGGCCTGACGGCGTACGTGGCGGAAGGGGACACCGTCCGGCGGCGCCTCGTCGAGACCGGTTTGTCCCGCGCCGACGCCGTCGAAATCGTTTCCGGCCTGGAGGCCGACGACGAGGTCATCGTCTACGCCAACGGCGACCTCGACGACGGCATAAAGATAGCCAAGAAAGTACCGTACCAACCTCACGAGTAGGAGTTCCCGACGCGGCCTCGTAAGGCCGCTTCACCCCATGAAGCTCGCCGATTTTTCAATTCGCCGGCCCGTCTTTATTACGATGCAGGTCCTCGCGGTCCTGGTACTGGGCGTAGTTTCCTTCACCCGGCTCGGCGTGGACATCATGCCGGAGGTGGACTTCCCCTTCGTCGTCGTTACGGTGGCCTGGCCCGGCGCGAGCGCGCGCGAAGTAGAGATCGACATCACCGACAAGCTGGAGGACCGCCTGAGCGGCGTCAGCAGCCTGCAGAACCTTTACTCCTACTCCAACGAGGGATACGCCGTCGTCGTACTGGAGTTCGAGCTGGAGGCGGACCCGCGCGAGGCCGAGGCCGACGTGCGCACGGAGGTGGAGAAGGCCCTCCCCGACATGCCGTTCGACATCGAGAAACCGGTCGTGGCGCGTATAGATTGGGGGGCCGAGCCGGTAATTACGTTCGCGGTGGGCGGTAAAGAGACGCCCGAGGAGCTGCGCCGCCTGGCCGACGACGTCATCAAACCGCAGATCGAAAAGATCTCGGGCATAGCCGAGGTGAACGTCGAAGGCGGCCTGGAGCGCGAAGTGAAAGTGGATCTCGAGCCGGCGGCGCTGGCCGGCTACGGGATTTCGCTGGACGAGGTGACGGGGGCGCTCGCGGCCGCCAACCTGGAGGTACCCGCCGGCCCGATGCGAGCCGGGCCGCGAGAGGAAAGGCTCCGCGTCGCCGGCAGGTTCCGTTCCCAGGAAGATATCGAGAATGTCGTCGTCGCCCGCATAGAGGGCGCGCCCATCTTCCTGCGCGACGTCGCTTCCGTCGACGTCAACGGCTACAAAGAGATAAAGACCATCCCCAAGCTCAACGGCAAAGACGCCGTTACCGTTACCGTCGGGAAAGCCTCGGGCGCGAACACCGTCGCCGTGTGCGACGAGACGATTGAGCGGCTCGAAAGAATCAGGGAAACACTCCCCCCGAGCGTCGAGCTCGACGTGGCCTACAACGACGCCGACTTCATCAAAGGGGCCATAGCCGACACCAGCGAGGCGCTGTACCTGGGCGCGATCTTCGCCGTGCTGGTCATCCTCATTTTCCTCGGCAACCTCCGCACCACGGTCATATCGGCGCTGGCCATCCCCACCTCCATCCTCTTCACCTTCATCATAATGTACGCCGTGGGCTTCACCATCAACATGCTCACGCTCATGGCGCTCGCCCTCGCCGTCGGCATCCTCATCGACGACGCCATCGTCGTGCGCGAGAACATCTTCCGCCACTGGGAAGAGGGGATGTCGCTGGAGAAGTCGGCCTCCATCGGTACGGCGGAAGTGGGCCTGGCCATTATGGCCACGACGTTCACCATCTGCGCCGTCTTCGTGCCGGTGGCGTACATGGGAGACATCGTGGGCCGGATCTTCCGCGAGTTCGGCCTGGTGGTCGTCTTCGCCGTCATGTACTCGCTGTGGGACGCGCTCACTATGGCCCCCATGCTCTCGGCGAAGCTCATGATCGGCAGCCCGGACCCCGCCAAGAAGAACTGGTTCGAGCGGCTCTTCGCGCCCGTCAACCGCCAGTTCGAGCGGTTGGCGGAGGGATACCGGGGCTTCCTCAGGCGAGCGCTCGAGCGCCGGTTCATAACGATAATCGTCGCCGTCGTCGTCTTCGTCGGCAGTTTGTTTTTAATCCGCTTCATCAGCGCCCAATTCATGCCGGCGTGGGACCAGGGCTACCTCTACGCCTACGTGACGACGCCGCTCGATTCCTCGCTGGCCTATACCGAGAGCGTCGCCGACGACGTCGAGCGGCGCCTGGCCTCCCACGAGGCGGTCGAGGTTACCTTCGCCGACATCGGCGTCGGCGAGATTCCCAACCGCGCCTCGATTACCGCCAAGCTCAAACCCGTGCGCGAACGGGAGAAGAGCAATTTCGAGCTCCAGGACGAATTCCGCGACTACTTCGCCGACTACCCCCGGGCCGAGGTAACGTTCGGCGTCCCGGGGATGGGGGCCGGCGGCGGGACCTTCGGCCAACAGCCGATTGCCGTCAACCTCTCCGGCCCGGACCTGCAGGAATTAGAGGCGGAAGCCGAAAAGATGGTCGCCTATTTGAAGACGCTGGGCGCGACGCGCGATGCCGGCATGAGCTTCGAGCGGGGCCGGCCCGAGACCCGCCTCGTCCCGGACCGGGCGATGTGCACCGAGATGGGAATATCGGTGGCCTCCGTCGCGATGACGGTCCGCGGCCTGGTGGAGGGGACGGTCGCGACGAAATATGCCGAGGGAGGCGAGGAGTACGACGTACGCGTTATGATCCCGCGGCGCGAAATCCGGGACCTCGCCGACGTAGAGGGCCTCTACCTTAAAAACCACGACGACGACGTCGTACCGCTGGCGATGCTGGTCGACGTCGAGCGCGACGTCGGCCCCACCGAGATCCAGCATATCGACCGCCAGCGCACCATCTCGATCTGGTCAGGTTTAGCGCTGGGCGCGGCCGACAGCGACGTCCAGCGGGAAATGAATAAATATACCGAGGAAAACCCGCCTCCTCCCGGTTATGAATATTCCGTGGGCTACTCAACCGAGATGCAGCAGACGATGTTCACCAACATGTTCACGGCGCTCGCCATCGCCGTCGTCTTCATCTACATCGTCCTCGCGGCCCAGTTCAACTCCTTTACCCACCCCTTCACCATCATGCTGGCGCTGCCGCTGGCCGTCGTGGGCGCCATCGTCGCCATCTTCATCCTGGGGACGACCTTCGACATCATGACGATGGTCGGCATCATCTTGCTCATGGGCCTCGTCAACAAGAACGCCATCCTGCTCGTGGACTACACGCTGCAGCAGCTCGACAAGGGCAAATCCATTAAGGAGGCGTTGCTCGTCGCCGGTCCCATCCGGATGCGGCCCATCCTCATGACCACCGCGGCCATGATTATGGGCATGCTGCCCACCGCGCTGGGCCTGGGCGAGGGCGGCGAGTTCCGCCAGGGTATGGCCGTGGCCGTCATCGGCGGCCTCCTCACCTCCACCATCCTCACGCTGGTCGTCGTACCGGTTGTCTTCTCCATCGTCGAAGGGTGGCGGCATCGCCGCAGGCGACAACCCGAAGAAGTGATGCAATCCGAATTTGAATAAAATAAACTCACGCTTGCCGCGGCAAGGAGATAACTTAACGCCCCGGTATAAAAGAAAAAACCGTTTACCGGTTGAATTATTTTCTTGACAGAGAGAGAGAGAGAGAGAGTACTTAATATGGATGTCGGCTCCAGATATTAGCCAGCGGCTAAGGGGTGGGCCCGGCCGCCACCGTTAAATAGTTATAGCATTGGCGAGGAGGTCGGGAGATGAGGAAAATAATAATAGTACTGGGTTTAGCGGCGGCGTGCGGCATCGCGACGGCCGCCGATTTAAACCCGGGCGCCGGGCGCGCGCAAGCTATGGGTAACCTGGGCGTTTACCCTTGGAATTTACACTTAAAGACGCTTTGGGGCATAGGCGACGCGTGCCCGACTATATCGTGGGTTTGGGCCAACGACGATAATTGCTGGAATTACGCGGACCCGAACGACCCCACCCAGGAATACCTTTACCAGGTGTTCCAATTTAATAAGCCAGACGGTTACGAAAGCGGGACGCTACGTTGGCGGATATGGGGTAATAGCGGCCTGACGGTCGACATCTGGTACTGGGACAATTCTGAAGAAGAATGGGTTTGGCTGGATTCGTATTCCGGCGTCAATATACCGCTCCAAACGTACGAGTCGATACCGGCCAGTTGGTTCAACGTCTACGACGACGGCGTATACTTCCTGCATATAATGGCGACCGTCGCCGAGGGCCTTACGACCCATAACATAATAGCGGACATTTGCAACGTACAATATTAACGAGTCATCATAAAACCCGCGGGCGCCTTTGAAACGCAAAGGCGCCTGCGGTTTTCCCCCTATGACGAACCACAACGTCAAAATAATAACCCGCTGGTCTTATTTTTCGGTATGCGCCGCGTTAACCTTTATCTTTTTTAACTGCGGCGAGCCGTACTATTTCCCCACGTCGGTATGGCAAAAGAGAGCAATACCGCCCGGCGGTTGCCCGGCGATGGCGTGCCATGCAAACGCGGTCTTCTTAGTAAAACAAAATAGAATAGTTAAGTTCGACGGCAACGCGTTTAACGGAGATTACGTAGCCCGGGAAGGCGTCCGATTCTATGACATCGGTTTTTCAGGTAACGTCGGGTGGGCGGTAGGTTATGACGCAGCTGCCGAGAAACCCTTCATCGTCCGTAACGCCGGCGGCGGCGGTTGGGAAGAATTAAAAATTTACGAACAGGGATTAACTTGTTTTGTCCAAGTTATACCCGTCGGCGGGGGTAGGTGTTGGCTCGTCGCGCCGGGGCCGAACAGTTTATTTTTCTGGGACGGCGCCCGTTTAAAATTAATGGCGGGCGGGGCGCCGGTAACGGGGGGCTGTTACGACCGAAGTACTGACGTATTATATATGTACCGGCCTAAATCCCAGTACGAGTGGGAATTGTTGATCACCGCGGACGGCGGCAAGTCTTGGACGTTAGAAAAAATCCCGGCCACTTTAAACGGGTTCTCCCTGAGTCAAATTTGGAGTTGGGCCGCGGCCGACGGAGCGCTCTATTTTGCGGCGTCGCCGTCGTCCGCTGCCGGCGCGGGGTCGTCCTACTTAATAGTAGAAAGGACCGGCGGCGCCGCTCGCGGCGACTACGAAATAATCTTTCGCAGCCCCTTGGGACCCCATTTCCGTAGCGTGAAAGACATGGCTTTCAACGACCTTGGCGCCGGCGTGGCCGTGGGCGACGATACTACGGTCGTACTTTCTACCGGCGGCGTTTACGTCGAGGAAACCATCGACGTCCAATTCAAACTCGTCTGCGCCGACGCCGCGGGAGGTTTTTGGGGCTTAGCCAGTGACCCCGTCGGCCTATATTACCGTCGCTAAGCCGGCGCGGTTTATAACGAAAGAATTCCCCTTAAAAAAGCCGCCCGCCCGGGCCGCTTCTTTACTACGAGCGTTCAACGGAAACCGCGCGCATCCCCCCGTATTTCGCCGGTCCGACTTTACGACCGGCGATTATTTTGGGTGGTTAACGTAGAGGGGAACGAACCCTTGATTCCGCCCCGCCGCTATGCTAAATATTAGCTCCCACGCCAATTAAACGACGGAGGATTAAATGCCCCTCGCCGACGCCAAAGAAATCCTGCAAGCCGCCCGGGCCGGCGGCCACGCCGTAGCCGCGTTCAACGTCAACGACCTCGAGTTCGTTCAGGCCGTCGTTGCCGCGGCGGAGGAGGAGGGCGCGCCCACCTTCGTAGCCGTAACCGAGTCCGCGCTGGCCTACGGCGGCGACGCGCTGGCCCGCCTCGCCTTGGATATTATCGACGGCGCCTCGGTTCCGCTGGTCCTACACTTGGACCACGGTAAATCCCTCGAGGCCGCGCGCAAGGCCATCGCGCTGGGCTTCAACTCGATTATGGTCGACGGCTCGACGCTGCCGTACGACGAGAACGTCGCGCTGGTGGCCGCGGCCGTCGGCGAGTTCGCTCCCCGCGGCGTCGCCGTCGAGGGCGAGCTGGGCCACGTCGCCAAGGGCCACGACCGCGGCGCCTTCACGGAGCCGGACGAGGCCGCGTCCTTCGTGGAGGCCACCGGCGTCCACTCGCTGGCCGTCGCCGTCGGCACCAGCCACGGCGCGTACAAGTTCGAGGGCGAGCCGACCATAGACGTCGAACGGCTGGAGCTAATCGCCGCGGCGGCGCCGGTTCCGCTCGTGCTGCACGGCGCGTCCGCGGTATACGAGGACACCGTCCGCGCGGTGGAGGATGCGGGAGGACACCTCCCGAAGGCGCGGGGCCTTTCGGACGAACTCCTACGTCAGGCGGTCGCGCGCGGCGTCGCCAAGGTCAACGTCGACACCGACCTCAGGCTGGCCTTCGTCGCCGCGATACGAAAATACTTAAAAAAAGACGCCGCGGCCTTAGACCCCAAAAAGATACTCGGCGCGGCCCGCGACGCGGTGCGCGAGATGGCCCGGCGCAAGATACGGGCGTGCCGCGGCCCGGGGCGATAGGCCGGCCGTCTATCGGTTCAGCCCTTCCCCGCTCGAGGCGACAATACCGATACCAACCGCCCCGCGGGCGACGCCGCGGCGCGTCAAAAATCCCCATTTTGGCCAAAAAATCCTTGACTTTGGCCGCCGCCCTTCGTAACATTTCGTTCCCTTGTTCTCGCCGTTACCCGGCCTTAGGCCGTTCAAATAAAACCACAATGCGTAGAATAAAAACGGGCGCGGTGGTAACTTAAAACCGCTTCGCAACGTCAAGGAGGTTCCTTTAATGTACGTCGACGAGGTCTTTGAGAAAGTAAAAGCCCGCGACCCCGACCAACCGGAATTCCTCCAAGCGGTGGAGGAAGTATTCACGTCGCTCGGCGAATTCATCGAGGAAAATCCCCAATACAAGAAAGCGAACATTCTCGAACGCGTCGTCGAGCCGGACCGTATGTTTATATTCCGCGTACCTTGGGAGACCAACGACGGCGAAGTGATGGTAAACCGCGGCATGCGCGTGGAGTTCAACAACGCCATCGGGCCCTACAAGGGCGGCCTGCGGTTCCACCCCTCCGTCAACCTCGGCATCATCAAGTTCCTCGGCTTCGAACAGGTCTTCAAGAACGCGCTCACCACGCTCCCCCTGGGCGGCGGCAAAGGCGGCTCCGACTTCGACCCCAAGGGCAAGAACGACGCCGAAGTCATGCGCTTCTGCCAGAGCTTCATGAACGAACTCTATAAATACCTCGGCCCCAATACCGACGTCCCCGCGGGAGACATCGGCGTGGGCGCCCGCGAAATAGGTTTCATGTTCGGCCAGTACAAACGCCTCAAGAACGAGTTCACGGGCGTCTTCACCGGCAAGGGCCTGAACTGGGGCGGTTCGCTCATCAGGCCGGAGGCTACGGGCTACGGCGCGGTGTACTTCGCCGACGAGATGTTGAAGACGCGCGGCGACTCCCTCGACGGGAAGGTGTGCCTCGTCTCCGGCTCGGGCAACGTCGCCCAGTTCACCGTCGAAAAACTCAGCCAGCTCGGCGCCAAAGCCATAACGCTCTCCGACTCCTCGGGCTTCATTCACGACCCCGACGGCATCGACGAGGAAAAGCTCGCGTTCGTCATGGAGCTGAAGAACGTACGACGGGGCCGCATCAAGGAATACGCGGAAAAGTTCAAGGTCCAATACGCGGCCGCGGACCCGAAGCTCGACCACAACCCGCTTTGGGCCGTCGAGGCCGACTGCGCCTTCCCGAGCGCGACGCAGAACGAGATCAACGAGGTGGACGCCCAAAACCTCGTCAAAGGCGGCGTCTTCGTCATATCCGAGGGCGCCAACATGCCGACCGCGCCCGAGGGCGCCAACGTATTCCTGAAGGCCAAGGTCCTCTACGGCCCGGGCAAAGCGGCCAACGCCGGCGGCGTCTCCGTCTCCGGCCTCGAGATGTCGCAGAACAGCCTCCGCCTGTCGTGGTCGCGGGAGGAAGTGGACGAACGCCTCCGCGGCATCATGGCCGCCATACACGAGCAATGCATGATATACGGGTACGACGAGAAGGACAAGTATTGCGACTACGTCAAAGGCGCCAACGTCGGCGGCTTCAAGAAGGTGGCCGACGCGATGTTGGACCAGGGTTTAGTCTAACCGGCAACGCACTTATATACACGAAGGGAGCCCTTGAATGAAAAAGATAGGATATATGGACGGAACGGACCCGCTTCTGCTCAGCAAGCTCGCCGCCGTCGGCGTGGAGACGGTGCCGCTGGGGAACGGCTACGACAACGCCGGCCGGTACGTCGGCTACATCAACCCGGCGGACGGCATCGACGCCGTCGTGGGTTACTTCCACAAGTTCATACCGTTGAACGATTCGAACGTCTGCGCCGCGGACCTTCTGAAGCCGTGCCAGATCCACAATATACCGGTATACATAATCGTCGCCAAAGAAGACCAGGCCAACGCCCAAAAGATAATGGGCGACTGCGGCCCAACCATCAAGTTCGTCGACCCGGGCGAGGTCGCCGGCGAGTTGATGAAACACGTCAAGTAGTAAGGGCTCGAGAATACGGAATAACGGGCGGCCGCGAGGCCGCCTTTTTTAACGTAGCCGGAGCGCCCGCTTAAAACGTGGATTTTTCTCCTCGCGGGTGTTAACATCGAAAAAGAGAGGTGGAGGGTACTATTATCGCCGACCTCTCAACAGGCGTCCATGTGGTGAGGTATGAAGTTGGGGAGAGAGTGCAAACCGGAAGGCAAATTGTAGCCAGATAGGAGGAATCTCGTGGAGATTAAAGACGTAGTTATAGTTGGAGCAGGTCCTGCCGGGCTGTCGGCAGCCATATTTACAAGCCTTGATGGATGGGATACCCTGCTTTTGGAGGGCGAATGGGTAGGCGGTCAGGCCGCTATTGCGTATACCGTAATGAATTACCCGGGTTTTCCTCCAAATGACGGGGCATTCCTGATAGAGAACCTCCAAGAACAGGTTACATCCCCCCCGCCGAAAGGCGTAGGAGCTGAGATAAGGCAAGAGAAGGCGATAAAAATAGACACCGAGAAGAAAACCGTAATTACGGATGAGAACCAATACGAGGCGAAGGCGGTTATCATAGCCACCGGGAGTACGATGCAAAAACTGGGCGTCCCTGGGGAGGGACAATTCGTAGGCAAAGGGGTATCCTATTATGCCAAGCGGGACTACGAGAAATTTTCAGGTAAAAAGGTCCTGGTAGTAGGTGGCGGGAATACCACCGCCAAAAGCGCGCTCCTGGCCAAAACCAAGGCCGAGGAGGTTTTTCTTATACACCGTCGTGATTCTATGCGCGCCTACCCTACCATGGTTAGAAGATTACAGAAGGCGAACGTCGACATCCGGTACAATACCGAGTTAAAGGAGATAAAAGGGGACGGTACCGTTAAGCGGGCCGTTCTTTTCGATAATAAAACTAACGAGGAGAAGGAAGTCCCTCTCGATTGGATAATAATCTGCGTGGGGACAGAGCCCAATACCAAGTTGGCGGAGGAATCCGGCCTTGCCGTCGATGAATCTTTTGTGAAGGTGGACGATTCCATGATGACCAGTAAACAAGGGATATTCGCCTGTGGGGAGATTACAGGCTGTGATAACCACCTCGTTTCATGCGCTTCCGATGGTGCTACGACCGGTATGGCCGTCAGCGAGTATTTGGCGCTCGAAAAGGTAAAGAAAGGAGAGATGTTTAAGGGCGCTATAAACGGCAAATACGCAGACGAGTATTTGCAGATACTTAAGGAGGGGTAAAAAAAACCGTAAAGCTCAGAAGGATAATGTGTGCCTATTACCCGGAGTCAAAGGTTGAACTCCACGGCTTCACCGCGAGGCATTACGATGCCTCAACGTCTCCTTTTGCACATTAAGGGTATTCCCCACGATTACTAAAAACGCTCCCCGTATTCCTCGACCCGCAGATCGCGCAAGCTGAAACCTTCGGCCATTGCCCGCTGGTCAGCCGCCGGGAGCGCTCTTCCCCCCGTCGCGCCAAGCCGTGGGCTTTAAGCCAGGGCTCCCATCGGGTCCCAAGGAGGCAGGCGTATCGGTTCGGTCTCCAGTACCTCCCACAGCTCTTTCGGCAGGTACTTCTTATCCACCGCAAGCTCGTAGGTGTACTCCTCAAACCACGTATCGCTCATCACGAAGTACCCTTCGTCGCCGACCTTTTCGCCCCAGCTGTTCTCAACCCGCCATTTTACGGGCCTGTTGTCCTCGTCGAGGTCAACGCCGGTCAGGACCATGGCATGGGTCATCACGCTGTGGCCGTAGTCAACGCGCTCGGCCTTGTCCGCCTTGAACTGCGTATTGTAGAGAAGCTCATAGTCGTATAGGTCGGTATTGAGTATTCCCGCGTCCCGGTCGATCATCTTGCGCACGTCGCACCCGAACCACACCGCCTTACCGTCGGCTATCATGTCCACGGCCGCTTTCTTAAAGACGTCCATATCCACGTTCAGGTAGCGAATGATGTCGCCTCCGACCACGTTGCCCAGGTACTCGACGGTGTACAATTTATTGAAGGGCTTGTCCCGGGTAGGGCAGTTTATCAGGCAAACCATTGAATCCAATTCGAACCCGACGTACTTTTCAAAGAATTCGTGCGGCGTGATTACTCCATCCCGATGGAACTCCTTGTCCTTGTCCCGCCACTGCCAGTTGAACGTCGCGGGCGGTTCCGCCATGTGGATGGCGAGTATCCTGTAGATGACCGTGAGCATTTCGGCCTTGCGGGCACGGAGGTCTTTATTCGGAGAACCTTTTTCGTGCATCTTTCTGAGTTCGGCTGCATACTCGCGGAGCTTCGCGGCAAGGACCTCGTTCATGGCCTTGGTAGCCGAGCTCGATTCGGTTTCAGGCATCACTTTTTTGGGGACTACGCCGTACTTCCGAACCAGGTTTACTAACATGTCCCATTGTCCTCCGTCCGGGATGGGAGAGTTCATAAGATGCATGAACAACCTGCTGCCCACAGCCTCGTCGATGATTCCTATGGTGTTTTCCAAGAAGTAATTCGCCTTCTCCAGCTTGTCCCAGAACATGTGGTAAGATTGCGAGAGCTCGAATTCTTCAAGTTTGAGTTTTTTGGCCGCTTCGAGGCGGAATAGATTGAGGCCCGCAAACACCCAGCAGCGGCCGGATTTCTTCTGGTTAGTTATGGGAAGACCTTCAATTAAATGGGAGAAGGTGTGCTCTGAAGCTATAACGCTTTCGCGGTTTTGCACGATCTTGTTGAGGGGATTAACGGTCGCCGCATTGAGGGCCAGTTTATTACGAGGGTCCGAGCGAAAAGCTTTCTCGAACTTCCTCAGCTGATGGGGTTTGATATCTTTAGTCATCGGCAAAGTAAAACCTCCTGTTTATATCCTTATTCTAATAATAACTCTAAATATGAGAATGTCTACTTTTTAAATATCCCCCGCAGCATTTCGTGCCCACGGTTCAGTTTAAGGCCGGCGCAAACGCTCCCCCCGAATCCCTAACCGCAGGGCATAAGTCCTCAAGGGAGTTTGTCGGAGGATTCCGTTTAACACCGCACCCGACGGGCGGCCGCGAGGCCGCTTTTTTAACGCCGCCGGCCCGTCGGCTTAAAACGTGGATTTTTTTCGCCCCCGGTGTTAATATCCCCAAAAAGTAAAAAACGCTCGGAGGACGCCATGACCACCATCGTCGACGTTTACGCGCGCGAAATTTTGGACAGCCGCGGCAACCCCACCGTCGAGGTAGACGTATACACCGAGTCCGGCGCCCGGGGCCGCGCCGCCGTCCCCTCCGGCGCCAGCACCGGCGAGTTCGAGGCGTGCGAGCTCCGCGACGACGACGCCTCCCGCTACGGCGGAAAGGGCGTCCGCCAGGCGGTGGCCAACGTCACCGGCCCCATCGCCGACGCGCTGCTGGGGGCGGACGCCGCGGACCAGGCCGCCGTCGACCAGATATTGATCGAGCTCGACGGGACGGACAACAAGGCCAAGTTCGGCGCCAACGCCATTCTGGGCGCCTCCATGGCCGGCGCTCGAGCCGCGGCCGACTTCTTCGGCCTGCCGCTCTACCGCTACCTGGGCGGCGTCGGCGCGCGGCTGCTGCCCACGCCGATGTTCAACATCCTTAACGGCGGCGCCCACGCCGACAACAACGTCGACATCCAGGAGTTCATGGTCGTCCCGTACGCCGCGCCCTCCTTCGGCGAGGCGCTGCGCGCCGGCGCCGAGATATACCACGCGCTGAAGAAAGTACTCAAGGAGCGGGGCCTGGCCGCCGGCGTCGGCGACGAGGGCGGCTTCGCCCCCAACCTGGCCTCCAACGAGGAAGCGCTGCAACTCGTCGTCGAGGCGGTCGCGGCCGCCGGGTATCGCCCGGGCGAAAACGTCGGACTGGCCATCGACGCCGCGGCCTCCTCCTTCTTCGGGAAGGGTAAATACCACCTCGACGGCGCCAAGCTCGACGCGGCCGCGGTGGTGGAGCTCTACGGCCGGTGGCTCGAGGCGTACCCCGTAATATCCATCGAGGACGGCCTGGCCGAGGACGACTGGGACGGTTGGCGGCTGCTCAACGAGAAGCTCGGCGACCGCGTGCAGCTGGTGGGCGACGACCTCTTCGTGACGAACCTCGAGCGCCTGCAGCGCGGCATCCGCGACGGCGCGGCCAATTCCATACTGATTAAATTAAACCAGATCGGCACCGTGACGGAGACCGTAGCCGCCGTCGAGCTCGCGCGCCGCCACGGCATGAGCGCCGTCGTCTCCCACCGCTCGGGCGAGACGGAGGATACCTTCATCGCCGACTTCGTCGTCGCCGTCGGCGCGGGCCAAATAAAGACCGGCGCGCCGGCCCGCTCGGAGCGCGTCGCGAAGTACAACGAGCTCCTCCGCATCGAGGAGGACCTGGCTTCCTCCGCGCAATTCGCCGGCTCGTCCACCATCCGGTCCTTCAAGGCGTAATGCCCCGACCCAGCGAAACGGTACACGCCGCTCAGACGCGGCGACGGCGTCTCATATTCGGCGTCGTCGGCGCTTTGGCTTTGGCCGCCCTGCTCGCGTACGTCTTCGTCTTCAGCCGCCACGGGTACTTGCGCCGCCACGAGCTCGCGGGCGAGAACGAGCGCCTCCAGCTCGAACTACAGGAATTACGCGCCGAAAACGTACGCCTCCGCGAGGAGCTTAGCCGCCTCGACGACCCGGAGGTGATCGAGAAACTGGCCCGCGAGAAACTAGGCCTGGTTAAAGAGGGCGAGAAGGTCTACCGCTTCGTCGAAAAAGATAAAAAACGCGAGAACGCCGAAGAGAAGAACGCGCCGCTCGAGCCGTGACAACCCCCCCCAAAAAAATCAAAGCCGTCGGTTTGCTCTCGGGCGGCCTCGACAGCACGCTCGCCGTAAAGCTCCTCGTCGATCAGGGCATTGAAGTCATCGCTTACAACCTGCGCACCCCGTTCTGTACTTGCGAGAGTAAAGGCGGCTGTGGCGCGCCGGCGGCCGCGGCTCGCATCGGCGTCGAGATCGTAACCGAATTTGCCGGCGACGAATACATCGAGCTGGTGAAGAACCCCCGCCACGGCCGCGGCAGCGCCATGAACCCCTGCAAAGATTGCAGAATTTTCATTCTAAGGCGGGCCAAGGAATTAATGCAAAACAGGGGGGCGGCTTTCTGCTTCACCGGCGAGGTCCTGGGCCAAAGGCCGATGTCACAGCACCGCCGCTCGCTCGCGCTCATCGAAAGGGAGGCCGGCCTGGAAGGCAAAATCCTCCGGCCGCTCTCCGCGCATCTCTTCAAACCAACGGAAGCGGAGAACGAAAACCTCGTGGACCGCTCAAGGCTCCTCGGTATTCGCGGACGTTCCCGGAAGAAGCAAATCGCTCTCGCCGCGGCACTGGGCGTTACCGACTACCCGTGCCCGGCCGGCGGATGCCTGTTAACCGACAAAAATTTCGCGGCCCGGCTCGCGGACGCCTTCGCCCACGGCGAGGACCGTTTGGCCGATATAAACCTCCTGAAGCTCGGGCGCCAATTCCGTCTCCCCTCCGGCGCCAAGGCCGTAGTCGGCCGCGACGAGGGCGAAAATGAGCGACTCCTGGGATACCTCGACGAAGACGCCGCGGCCTTCGAGGTCGAGGGCGTGGGGAGCCCGGTGACGCTTTTACGGCCGGCGCGACGGGAGGACTGGCCGCGGGCGGCGGCGCTGACGTTGCGTTACTCCGACGCGCGCGACCGCGCCGAGGCGCCGACGCGGGTCCGGACGGCGCGAGGCGAAGCGGAAACGATAACCGCCCGGGCCGGCGACGCCGCGGACGCCGAAAGCTGGCGCGTGGGCGGCGGCCCCGAGGGCAAGTAACCCTTGACATCCGGCCCCGCACGAATTAAAATGCGGCCGGTATTCATAACCTTAAACGATTTAAGGAGGTATCATGAAGAAGAGTCTGGCAGTAGCGTGCTCCATCCTTTTAGCGGCGGCAGTCGCGGGCGCCTTCGACATACCCGGCGCCGGCGGCGGCGAGGTCGATACTAAAAAGCTCGACGAGCTCATTACTTCCATGGACGAAGTGTCGGCCGAGCTCGACGAAGCGAAGGGCAAAATCGACGAGTCCAACACCACCCTCGCCGCGATCGCCGAGGGGCACGGCATCGCCGACGTCCTGGGCGACCCGGCGAAAATCACCGAGCTCAAGGACGCCGTCACCGACGACGACAAGGCCAAGCTCCAAGCCACGGTCGACGTCATTAAAACGGTTCCCGGCGACCTAAGCGCCGTCACGGAGAAAGCCACCGAGATAATGGGCAAGATCCCGGACGCGCTGACCGACCTCGCCAGCCAAATTGCGGCGAATCCGATGGCCGCCAAAGACCTCACGGACAAACAGGCCCAACTGGAAGAGGGCCAAACGGCACTCGAGCGATTGGCAACCGACGCGCCGGCGTTGATGGATTCGGCCACCAACCTGACTGCGACGATTATGGGCCTTTTGTAATACCTTATCCAAACGAGCCGCAAAAAGGGAGCGCTCGAACGCGCTCCCTATTTTTCTATCTATTGCGTAAAAGGCTCCGTATTGATAATATGGTGCCAACGCCACGTTGCGAACCATAGCGAAGGCCCCGTTGCGCATATTCCTACGATACGTCGTCGTACTGGCCGCGGCCGTCTACGTACACCACGCCGTGGCGCCGCGTCTCCTGCCGGACGCCGCGGTCCCGGACATCACGTTGGCGACCGTGGTGTACGTCGCGCTCGCCGTGGGCGGCGTCCCGGCGGTAGTCTGCGGCTTTGTCCTGGGGTTGGCGTCCGACCTGTTGGGATGGGGGCCCGTCGGCTTGGGCGCGTTGATAGGCACGGTCTCGGCGGCGGTCTTCTCCCACTTCCGCGGCCGAATTTACGAGGGAAGCCTGCTCGTCCCGGCGGTCTTCGCCGCGGCCGCCGTCATAGTAAAACAAACCCTTGCTTTTGTACTAGTCGCGGCTCCCGCCGGGCCGGCCTCGTTCGGTTGGCTCGTCGTCGGCAAGGTCGCGTTGGCGGCCGCCGTTACGGCCGTCTTCTCTTTCCCGCTGCTATTCGTTTATTGGCGCTTCTTACCGCCGCACCGCACGTAGGGCGCGCTATAGGCCGAACTCGCTAACTATCAACATACGCGGCTCGGTGTACTCTTCGATGGCGTAGCGCGGCCCCTCGCGGCCTATGCCCGACTCCTTGGCGCCGCCGTACGGCATGTGGTCCACGCGGAACGTCGGCACGTCGCCCGCGACCACCGCGCCCACTTTCATATTCTCGTAAGCGTAGCGAACCCGACCCAGGTCCCGCGTGAAAACGCCCGCCTGAAGGCCGTAGCGGGAATCGTCAGCGGCGGCTACGGCGGCGGCGAAATCGTCGTACCGCTCGAGCAACACTACCGGCGCGAAAGCCTCCCGGCAGCTCAGCGACTGCTCCGCCGGACAGCCCTCCACCACCGCGGGCTCGAGGCGAGTTCCGTCGCGTTTGCCGCCGCACAGCACGCGCGCGCCGGCGGCTTTCGCCTCCTCGAGCCAGCCCTCGACGCGCGCCGCGGCGTCCTCGTCTATCAAGCTGCCGAGGTCGGCTTCCTCGTCCAGCGGATGGCCGACGCGCAGCGCTTGCACCGCATCCACTAAAGCCGCGGCGAAGTCGTCGTAGATCGGTTGATGGACGTAAACACGCTGGACCGAGATGCACGACTGGCCCGCGAGGCCGAAGCCGCCGGCCACCACCCGCTTCACGGCGTACGCCGGGTCGGCGTCGGAATGTACTATGGCCGCGGCGTTGCCGCCCAGCTCGAGGCACACCTGCTTGCGCCCCGCCTTCCCCTTCAAACCCCAACCGACTTCCTGGGAGCCGGTAAAGGTCAACACCGCGAACCGCTCGTCGGCGACGAGACCCTCCGCCCTCGAGCCGGGCATGGGGAGGACCGAGATTTGCCGCGCCGGCGCGCCGGCCTCGAGCGCCAGCGCCGCCAGCCCAAGTGCCGACAAGGGCGTCGCGGACGCCGGTTTGATAACTATGGGCGCGCCGCAGGCTATGGCAGGCGCCAGCTTGTGGGCCACCAAATTCAACGGGAAATTGAACGGCGTTATAGCGAGCACCGGGCCCCGCACGAAACGCCGGACGATGCCGAAGCGGCCCCGCCCCGCCGGGTGCAGGTCCAGCGGCACCACCTCGCCATCCAGCCGGCTCACCTCCGCCGCCGCGACCTCGCACGTGAACGCGCACCGGCCCACCTCGCCCCTGGCCTCCTTTATGTTCTTGCCGGCCTCGAGCGCGAGCGTCCTCGCCAAATCCTCCGCGTTCTCTTCCAAAAGCCGCGACAGTTTGTGTAAAACGTCGACGCGTTCGTACGGCGGGACGCCTTCCCCCGCGCGGAAGAATTCGTGCGCCGTAGCTACCGCCTCCTCGACGTCGGCCGCGGCGGCGTTCCACGTCGACCCGACGACGTCGCCGTCGTACGGACACCGCACCGCCAGCTCTTCCTCCGAGCGGCGCCAGGCACCCGCGACCAGATATTCCTTGCCGGCCATAGTCCACCTCACATATTTTTAAGGCAAACCGGTCCTTCGCCTTAGTATCCAATCCACAACCAAAAACGCCAACGCCACGGGGAAAGCGAGCCACGCCGGCCACAGGTCTCGGCGCGCCGTCGCCACCACGCGAGGCGCCGCCTCCACCCGGGCCGCCACCGCCCGGGCCAGGCCGTCCACGTCCCCGGGGTCGAAATATTCCCCGCCGGTGGCCGCCGCCAAAGCCTTCAGCGGCTCGAGCCGCGGGATAAAAGCCCGGTACTCCGACGCCGCCGGCCTAACCAGGACGGCCGTCTTGGTAACCTCCGTCGCGCCCGCCGCGGGCGACCTGGCCGTCAACTCGTACCGCCCCTCGGCGGGGACCTCGAACTCGCCCGCCCAATACTCGTCCCCGACCCGAGCCAGCGCGACCCGTTTGACGGCGCCCGCCGGGTCGGCGTATACCACCGTCGGCTCGACGGCCGCGCGAGAGCTCACCTCCACTACGTCGCCCGGCGCGGCGACGTGGCGGCTTACGGCCAAAGGTCCCCCTTGCTCGTCGTATAGGGCGAGGACGAGCGCGGCCGCGACCGCGGCGAGGTCGTCGCCGGAGGCGAGCCGCCATCTATAAAGGCCCCCCGCGGCCAAAAGCGCGACGCGACCCAGGCCGTACGGCATCACGACGAGCGCGGGGGTGCCGTCGGCCGCCTCCCACACCGGCGTCGCGCTCACCTTGAGGGGCCCGAGCCGCCAGACGTGCGTTACGGGCGGCGGCGCCGCCGCCACCCGCGGCCCCCCGGGATACGACGACGCCGAAAGCGGCCCGCCGCTAACTTCGGCGACGTCCGGCCGAACCCAAACGGGCAGCAGTCCGGCCAACGCGCCCGTCGAAAGGGCCGCGGCGTCCACCGGCCGCGCGCTGACGACCACCAGTAGGCCGCCCCCTCGCGCGACGTGACGCTCCAACGTCTCCGCGGCCGCCGGCGTCATTTTGGCCGCGCGGGGATTGCCGAGAACGACGACGTCGGTCCCTTCCGGCGGCCCGCCGCTCGAGCCTACGACGACGTCGCCGGCGTCCAGGCGATACGTCAACGCCAGGCCGGCGTGCGTCGCGAGCGCGCGCTTTAAAAAAGCGAAGTCGGCGTCGCCCGCCATCTCCCAATACCACACCGACGGCGGCCGCGCCAGAGCGTTTACGTGGAACCACGTCTCCCCTCGCCCGGGCGCGGCCGCCAGTTTGAAAAAGCGGTCGCCCGGCTCCCGCACCGCGGCGCGCACGACGGCCTCGCCGGCGCCCGGCGTGGGTTTGAATTTAAAAACCGCTTCTCCCCCGCCCGCTTCCGCCACGGTCACCGACGCCGTCTCGCCCGCCTCGAGCGTCGAATAATACCGTACGCGCACGTCGAAAGCGGTCCCGGGCAATACGGCCGGCGGCGCCTCGACGTCCGCGACGAGTAACGAGTTCGCCGGCGGCTCGTCGGCCGGAGACGTCGTGAAGCAAGGCGGTAAAACTCCCGTCGCCGGCGCCGCGTCCCAGACGCCGTCGCTCAATACCACCGCCGCGGTCAACCCCTCCTCGCCGTAACGCGCGGCCAACTCGCGCAGCGCCCGGGCGGCGTCGGTCCGGCCGCGGTTTCCCGTCCCCAACTCGTCGTCCCCGGGAATGACGTTACCCCCGGGCCGCCGGCGGGTCGCGAAGTCGTACACTTCGTACCGGCCGCCGGCCTCGTCGACGGCCCGCGCCACGGCTCGAGCCGAGGCCGCCGCCCCCTCCAACCTCGTTCCGCGGCCCGCGTCGAAGTCCATCGACGCCGACGAATCTACAAGTATCGCCACCGGCGGCGCCGCGGATTCCGTAAAGACCGCCGTTCGGCGCGGCCCGAGCACGAATAGCAAAAGAGCCAATATCGCGCCCAGTCGGAGCAGAAAAAAAACGGCCGCGCGGGCCTTTCCCGCGACGCGATATACGCGCCACAGGCCTACGAACGCCGCGGCGACGGCGAGTACCGCGGCCGCGCTCGCCAGCCACCAATACGGTAAAGGCTCAAATATTAAAGTCATAATGTGCCGCGCGCATTTGCGGCGCGAGCCGTTTTTTATTATAATATTATGATATAGACACGCCAAACGAATTCGAACCGGAACCGCGGCGCGAGAGCGAGCGGCTGTACGCCGCGGGGCGTTGGCGCACGGACGACGCGCTGCCGCCCAAGCACGCCCTCGGGCCGCTGGGCTGGCTGGTGTGGTGTACTTTCCGCCGCTTCGCCGGCCGCCGCGAGTACCAACGGCTGGTCGACCTGGGCGGCGGCGAGGGGTACTTCGCGGCGCTATTCGGTCGCGCGCGATACAAGGTGGTCGTGGACGCCGTCGCGCCGGCGCTGGCGGTCGCGAAAAGCCGGGGCCTCGCCGTCGTACAGGGAGACGTGCGACGCACCCCGCTGGTAAACGGCGGATGCGATCTGATGTTTCTATCGGACGTGCTCGAGCACGTCCCGCCGTCCGACGTCGGCGTAGTCCTCCAAGAAGCGGCGCGAGTGATGAAAGCCGGTGGCGCGTTGTTGGTGAATACGTCGTGCTACGGCCTGTACCTCCGGCGCTGGCTTCGGCGCGCGCCGGGGGGACGGCGCCTCGACCTGGACGACGTCAAAGACGGCCACTTGAGCCGGTTGACGCGGCTCGAGCTGGAAGCGGCGATCAAAGCCGCGGGCCTTAAAATAAAAAAGCGGTTGTATCTCAAACATTTATTCCAACCGCTCACGGCGCTGCCAGTGCGGGCCCTGGTCGGCGGCGACGGCGAAACGGCGAAAGAGAAAACGCTCGCCGACGGCCTCGGCCGAGCGCTGAACGCCGTCCGCATCTTCGTCGCCGGTTGGGATGCGTTGTTCTTCGGGTGGATCCCGGGCGGCGCGGTAATATACAAACTGGAAAAATGACCGGCCGAGTTAAAGCGCTCTTCCTGGTGCCGCCGCTGGCGGCGGGCGACTTCGCGACGCAGACCGACGCCGTGCTGGCGCGATGCGCCGGGATATTCACCAAGACGGACTACGTCATCCCGCCGCTGGGCCTGGCGTACTGCGCCGCCGCGGTTGAGAAGTGGGCCGGCGCCGACGTCGACCTCGTCGACGCGGTGGCGGGAAAAAGGGGCGTCGACGAAATTATAAAACTCGTAGCCGACGAAAGGCCGGACCTGATCTACGTCGCCGCGGGCACGTCGACGCTGGGGCGCGATCTGGCCTTCTTGGCCCGGGCGAAGGAAGCCTCGCCGACGACGAAGGCCGCGGTAATGGGAACGCACGTCAGCGCCCGACGCGACGACGGCTTCGCCGCGCCGGGAGCGGACTTCGTCGTGCGGGGCGAACCGGAGGCGACGTGCGCGGAGCTCGCGCGCGCCGTCCGGGGCGAAGTGCCGTACGACGGGGTCGCGGGTTTGAGCTGGCGCGAAGACGGCCGCGTGGTCCACAACGCGAGCAGGGACCTTATCCCCGACCTCGACGAGCTGCCCCACCCCGCGCGGCGTTTCTTCCGGCCGTATAGTTACGAGCCGCCGTTCATGCGCTACGGCCGCTTCGACATCGTCATCACGTCGCGCGGGTGCCCCTACCCGTGCAACTATTGTTCCACCGGCGCGTACTACGGCCGCAAGATACGGTTCCGCTCCAGCGCCGACGTGCTGGCGGAACTGCGCGAGATGGTGGAAGAGGAGGGCGTCCGCCAGGTGGGGTTTTGGGACGATACCTTCACTATCGGCAAGCGGCGGGTCCTGGAGCTGTGCGAGCTCATCGAGGACTCGGGCCTCGGGTTCTCGTGGATGTGCATGTCGCGCGTGGACACGGTAGACGACGAGATGCTGGCGGCGCTCAAGCGGGCGGGGTGCTACCTCGTCATCTACGGCGTAGAATCCGGGTCGCAACGCGTGCTCGAGCGCATGGGAAAGAAGACGACGGTGGAGCAGGCCCGGCGGGCCTTCGAGGCCACGACGCGCGCCGGCCTGGAGGCCGCGGCCTTCTTCATGTTCGGCAACCTGGGCGAGCGCGAAGAGGACATGCGGGCGACGATCCGCCTGGCCAAGGAACTGGACGCCTCTTTCGCCTCGTTCAACGTCGCGACGCCGTATCCGGGCACGCTGTTCTACGAGCAGGTCAAGGACGAGTTGGGCGACGACTTCGACCGCTACGACGCCCGGCGCTCGGTATACGGCGACGAGGCGCTGCTGGAACGTTACATAAAAAAAGCTTACCGCGAATTTTACCTGCGTCCCGGGTACGTGTGGCGGCGTCTGCGCCGCGTACGCTCCTGGAGGGATTTCGACCGGGCCGCCAAGGCCGGCCTGGACGTACTGGGGCGCTACGTTTTGGGGAGAAGCTGATGGCCAACGCCAACGACGAACTCGGCGAACAACATTGGTGCGAGAGGCCGGCGTGCGCCCAGGCGGATTGCACGGCGCCGGCGCTAAGCTTCGCGCGTCATTGCTGGAAGCATTTACCGGATGAGGCGGCGTACCTGGAGGAGATACGGCGCCGGGCCTCGTCGCTGCACGGCTTCGCGGGCCTTAACTTGGAATCGGTGAAGTTAAAAGACATCGCCGGGCCGCGCACTAACTTCGCGGGCGCCAATTTGAAGGGCGGCGACTTCGCCGGCGGCGACTTCGCGAACGCCGACTTCGCGGACGCGGAGCTGGAGGGGGCGTCGTTCCGCGGCGCGACGCTAACCCACGCCCGCTTCACGAACGCGGACCTCTCCTTCGCCAACCTGCGCGGCGCGGACCTTACCCACGCCGAATTCCACTACGCGACGTTCACCCACGGCGACCTCTCGGGGGCGAAACTCGCGCGGGCGCGCTTCGACGAGGCGGACCTCACCGGCACCACCCTCAGCACCGCCGACCTGCAGGGCGCGAGTTTCCGGCGCGTCACCTTCGTGCGGGCGGACTTCTCCGGCGCGGCGTTCGCCGGAACTCGCTTCGACAATTGCGACTTCGCCGCCGCGGACCTGCGCCGCGCCGACCTCTACGGCGCCCTCTTCCCCGATACCGACCTGGGTCGCGCCGTCCTGCCCGACAAGCTCAAAACCGAGAACGACCGCCGCGGAAAGCACGGCGAAGCCGCCGAAGTTTACGCCGAGCTCAAACTTAACTTTCGCCACTTCGGCCGGTTCGGCCTGGCCGAAACCGCGCTCTACCGCGAAATGGTTGCCGGGCGTCTGGCGCGTCTCGAGGGCCGAAAAACGTGGCGGCCTTTCGCGCTGCTACGCAACGCGCTGGAATACGTCTTCTTGGACCTCTACACCGGCTACGGGACGAAACCTTGGCGCATCGCATCCGCGCTCGTGTTGAGTTGGCTCGGCTTCTCGGTTTACTATTACCTGTTGCCGTATTTCGGCGGCATAGGCTTCGGCCTGACGAGCTACATCGACGCCGGCGGCGGCGTGGGACCGTTGGTAGACCTCAGCTGGCACAGCTTCCAACGATGCCTTTACTTCTCATTCTTGACGCTGACCAAGCTGGGTTTCACGGCCTACGAGCCGTACGGGTGGGCGAAGGTGGCCGCGGGCCTGGAGAGCTCCTTCGCCATCGTCTCATACCCGGTGTTGCTCGTCACTATCGCAAGAAAGATTTGGCGGTAGCGCCGCGGCGACGCACGCGGGCCGCCCCGGCCAAGGCCGTAGAAAGCGTCGCCTTGTGTTATAATTGTTGGTAAGTCGATAATAAAATGAAAGTCGCGATGGTATTTCCCCCCTGGACGCCGAAGGAGGTCTTCACCGGCAACTTCGGCCTCTTCGTCGGCGGCCGTTGGCACCCGCTCGGGATCCTTTCCGTGGCCGCGGCGCTGCGCGAGGCGGGGCACGACGTCCGCGTCTTCGACGGCGGCCTGATGACCGAAGACGAAATGATGCCGCGCCTGAAGGCCTTCGGCCCGGGCATGGTGGGGATGTACCTGACGACGTTCTCATGGGAAGCCATGAACTCGCTCGCCGCGCGCATACATCGCGAGATGCCCGGCGTCCACGTCGCCGTGGGCGGGCCGCTGGCCAGCGGTTGGAAGGACCGCGTCCTCCGCGAGTCGCCCCACCCGGACAGCGTTACCGTCGGCGAGGGCGAGGTAACGGCGGACGTTCTCGCACGGACGCTCGAGGCCGGCGGCGAGCTGGCCGCGGTGAAGGGCATCGCTTACCGCGACGACGGCGGAATCCACCTCAACCCGCCCCGCCGTCACATTCCCGACATAAACGTCCTCCCCTTCCCGGCCCGCGACCTTATAGACCTCGAGCGCTATACGCCGCCCCTCGGGACGTACCAGCGGCTGCCGGCGCTCTATATCTACAGTTCGCGCGGCTGCAACGGCAAGTGCATCTTCTGTTGGCAGCTCAACGCCGAGGGCACGTGGCGCGCGCGGAGCGCCGAGAAAGTCCTGGCCGAAATCGACCACTGCTACCGGACGTACAAGGTAAAAGAGATCCGCTTCTTCGACGACAACCTCGTCTACAATAAGGAACGCATACACGGCATCCTCGACGGCATCATCGAACGCGACTACGACCTCACCTTCTACGCCTCCGCCCGCGTCGACGACGTCGACGTCGAAATCCTCCAAAAGATGAAGAGGGCCAATTTTTGGGGAATCCTCTTCGGCATCGAATCCGGCGTGCAAAAATGCCTCGACGCCTTGAACAAGGGCGTAACGGTGGAGCAAAACCGGCGCGCGGTGAAGTGGGCCCACCAGGCCGGCCTCAAGACCGTAACGCCGTTCATCTTCGGCATCCCGGGCGAGACCTTCGAGGACGGCCTGAAGTCGATACAGTTCGCCGTCGATATAGACACCGACGTCGTAAACTTCCACGCCATGTCGCCCTTCCCCGGCGCGGAGCTCTACGAGAACGTCGAGAAATACGGCGCGGTCGCGACCGACAACGTTCTCGACTACACCTTCGAGGGGTGCGCCTTCGTGCCCTACACGATGAAGCGGGAAGAGATCCAGCAGCTCCGGGCGCTGGCGTTCCGCCGCTTCTACCGCCGGCCGCGGTACGTCTGGAAGCGCCTAAAAAGTATTCGGAGCTGGACCGATATTAAAGTACTGCTTGCCGGCGGCCTCGCGTTCCTTCTGACCATGCTCTTCCACAAGGAGTTTACGCCCCACGGCGCGCAGGTGTAAGGCGCTACCGGCGGCGCACCCGCGAGCCGTTTTTAATATAGAGAAGCGCAACGTCGGAGGACCCCGAACGTCAAACGCGTACGCCTTATCGTCGCGCTATCCCTCCTGGCGGCCGCCGTCGCCGGCGCCGCTACGCTCGAATACAAAGTAACGCTGTCCCCTCAAAATGCGCGCGAGTTCCTGGGCGCTTTGGTCCTCGCGCTCTTCTTCGTCGCCGACGACGAGCTGACGTGGCGCGAGGACGACGCCGGCCGCGTCGCCGTCGAAAACGCCGGCAAGTGCCTTATGAAGGTCGACGCACCGGCCAACCAGGTATTCTTCTTCTCGTTGTTCGAAAGGAAGTTCGTTCCCGTCGAGAAAGAGCGGGCGGACAAGGTGCTCGCGTTAACGGCGTTTATCCAAAGGCCGCCCGCCAAGGGCGACGAGATCGCCGTCGACTATCCGCTGCGGGGGAAGTCGTACAGAATCGAGGCCGCCGTCGCGAGCCGCGGCAAGTTGACGCTACCATCCTGGCCGGAAAAGGCGCTCCTCTGCAGCCGCGTCGACGGCCTTATCACCGGCTGGGGCGACGATAAAAAGACGACTTTATACGCGTACGTGGGCACGGAGGGCGAGCTGGCCGGTAAGATCCTCAAGCTCTCGTTCAAGTTCACGGACTGGCCGCGCGTTACGCTTACGCTGAGCGGCGCAGAATGAAAAAGGCGGCCCGGGCGGGCCGCCTTTACATTCCGAAACTACCGAACTACTCCCCCGCCTCGCCGACGGGCGCTTCGGGCGTCGAAGGTAGGGCCTCTCCCGGCGGCGTGGGCGTCGTTACTACTATTACAGGGTTGACGAGGTACTTGCGGGCCGCGGCGGTAACGTCGTCCGCCGTCACCGCCAGGATGCGCTCGTCGAAATCCTCGGGCCAATCGTACCCCAACCCCACGAGCTCGTAGCGCGCGGCTAGGCGCGCGACGTCGCCGTTGGACTGGTTGTTGTAGAGGGCGTTCATGGTTAGCCAGTTCTCCTGGGCGAGCCCGAGCTCCTCGGCCGTTATCGGCTCCGCCTTCATCTTGGCGACCTCCTCCTCGACGGCCGCCAGCACCTCCTCGGCGCGCTCCGGCGACGTGGCCGCGAATATGGCGAAGAACCCCGGGTCCTGCGCGGAGACGTTGTAGGCGTGAACGACGTAGACGTAGCCGGCGCCGCGCAGCCGC
The DNA here is from genome assembly GCA_030613505.1 of Candidatus Zixiibacteriota bacterium. Lineage (GTDB taxonomy): Bacteria > RBG-13-66-14 > B26-G2 > WVWN01 > WVWN01 > WVWN01. The sequence continues at coordinate 21,542 of JAUWLW010000013.1, read as the reverse complement.
TCGTGCAGCCGGCCGCCCGGCAGGTACACCCCCGAAATGGCCGCGTCGAGAAGGCGAAGCGGGAACTCGTCGCCGTCGCCGTACGTAACGCCGCGATACCCTATGTATATTACGGCCTGCTCTTTGCCGGTCCTCTCGAAGAATAACTCCCGGTCCGCCGGCGGCGGGTCGGCCGGGACTACCGGCGGCGGCGACTCGAGCGGCCGCCACCGGCCGAGCTTCTTCTCGACGACGCGCGCCACTTCAGCCGGGTCCACGTCTCCCACCACCGCCACGACGACGTTGGCCGGCGTTACGTACTTCTTATAATACGCCAGCGCGTCCCCGTCGGCGAGCCGCGCCACCGAGTCAACGGTGCCGGTGGTGCGGTAGCGGTACGGGTGCTTGGGGTAGAGGCGGGCCCGCATCATCTTCTCGGCCTCCAGCTCCCAGTCGTCGTCCTCGCTCTGGACCTGGGCCAGCAGTCGGTCCTGCTCGCGGACGAACTCCACCGCCGGGATAGTGGAATTGGCGCGGCAGTCGGCGAAAACGTCGAACGTCTTCTCGAAATCGGCCGCCAGGCACGACACGGAAAGGCCCAGGTAGTCGAGCGCGGCCGTCGAGCTTATGGTGCCGCCCAACTCCTCGATCTCGCGGGCTATGCGGTCGGCCTTGCGCTTCTTCGTACCCTTCACCAGCAACTCGGCGACGAGCTCGGCGACGCCCTCCTTGCCGGGGGCTGCCACCCGGGAGCCGCCGGCGATAACGGCGCGGACCGTGACCGCCGGGACGGCCGGGTTGCGACGGACGAGGAGGCGCAGGCCGTTGTCGAGCGTGACCTTCTCCATCGGCTCCGCCTCGGCCGCCACGGCCACCTCCTCCGCGGCGCCGGCCCAATCCCGCGGGACGACCCTGGCCACCGTCATATTGGACTCGCGAATGTAACGGCCGGCCGCCTCCCTGACGTCGTCCGCGGTGATCTCTTCGATGCGGGCAAGGTATTCGTCGCTGAAGTTCATGTTGCCGGTATAGAGCTCGTTCTCGCCCAGGTCGGCAGCCACGTCCTCGACGGTATCCAGGCCCAGTATATACTGCGCCTCGAGCAGCTTCTTGGCGCGCGCCAACTCCTCGCGGGAAACGCGCTTCTCGGCGAACGCCACCATCTCGGCGACGATGGCGTCCTCGGCGTAGTTGAGCTCGATGGCCTCGCCCTCGGCGTAGACGCCCAGATAGCCGAAGCCGGTGGGCGGCGTACTGAGCCACGCCGAGATGTCGGTGACGTAGCCGCCCTCCTCCAGCACGCGCCGGTAGAGTCGGCTCGAGCGGCCGTAACCGGCTATAGCGGTGGCAACCTCCAACGCGTACGCGTCCTTCGAGCCCAGCAGCGGCCCGCGGAAGCCGAGCCACATATAGGCGGCGCCGATGTCCATCGGGACGACGACGTCGCGGCGCCCGAGCTGCGGCGGCTCGTAGAAGACCTCCTCCGGAAAGGCCTTCCCCCGCGGGAGCGCGCCGAAGGTTTCCCGTATCTTCGCCAACGTCTCCCCGGCGTCGACGTCGCCCGCGACCACTAGTACCGCGCGCTCCGGGACGTAAAAACGCTCGTAGTAATCGACCAGCTCGTCGCGCGTAATCCCCACGAAGAGGTCCTCGAAGCCGATGATGGGGTAACGCGCCGGGTGCTCGCGGAACATAGCATAGTAAAACGCCTTCTGGAGGACGCGGTTGGGTTCGTCGAGGCCCATGCGGATCTCGTTTATTATAATCTCGCGCTGGTTCTCGACCTGCTCCGTCGGGAACGCGGTATGGAAGACGCGCTCCTCGAGGTGCTCGAGCGCCCGGCTGGTCTTGTCGGCGCGGACGGCGATGTGGTAACAGACGTGGTCCTTCCAGGTATACGCGTTGTAGGCGCCGCCCATCTCGGACACCGCGGCCTCGAGCTCGGCCTTGGAATGCTTGTCGGTCTGTTCGCCGAGCGTGTGCTCGAGGAAGTGCGACATACCCGCCCCCAAGTACTTCCCCTCGTATATGGAACCCGCTCTAACGTAAACGCGCACCGCGGCCACGGGATTGGCGTGGTCCTCGGCGACGATGGCTATCAGGCCGTTGTCCAATACCTCGCGGACGGCCTCACCGCCCAAAGCCGAAGCGGCCGCGAGCGCCGCGGCCAAAACGCAAATTATCCTCGTTTTCATTTAGTTACCTCAATATTTCTTGCGGACCGTTACCGGTACCTTCAATTCGCCGAAGAAGGTATCCAGGTAAACGGTCGCCTGGAGAGTATACGTTACGCCGCCCCTATTCATTATTTGGTTTAAGACGCCCTTGCCCAGGTTCTTAAGCGGCGTCTTCATGGTGAACGCTATTACCCTGGTCTCGCCCGGCGGGACCTTTTCCTGGCGCCGATGCCACCCCTCGGCGACGGCGTTCTTGTCGCTCCACAGCTCGTAGGAAAAGCGGTCGACGATGACTTCGACGTCGTTGGGATTGTAGACCGAAAGCTCGAGCAGCAGGTCGACGTCGGAGAGCGATACGCCCTTGACTTCGACGTCGACCAGGTCGAACTCGCAATCCTTGAGCGCTTTGCGTTTGGCGACGGTCCCGCAGCCGGCAACCGCCAGCGCCAACGCGACGGCCGCCGGCCATCGGCATCGTAAAAACGCGGTTCGCAGCATTTCGATCGTCACGCCTCGAGACCGCCGCGCGGCCTCGAGCCTACGGACACGTACCCGCCTTGCCTACTTCTTCGAGCCCTTGCCCTTGTCGAACGCTTCGATGAAAGGCCGGAAGAGGTCGATGGGAACCGGGAACAGCGTCGTCGAGTTGTTCTCCGCGGCGACTTCTTTCAAAGTCTGCAAGAATCGCAGCTGCAGCGCGGCCGGCGCTTTCTGGATGATGGTCGCGGCTTCGGTAAGCCTCTCGGCCGCCTGGAACTCGCCCTCGGCGTTGATGACTTTGGCGCGGCGCTCGCGTTCCGCTTCCGCCTGGCGGGCCATCGCCCGCTGCATCTCGATGGGCAGGTCGACGTGTTTGACCTCGACCATGGAGACCTTGATGCCCCAGGGGTCGGTGGCCTGGTCCAGAATGAGCTGCAGGCTCTTGTTTATCTTCTCGCGGTGGATCAGGATATCGTCCAGCTCGGACTGGCCCAGGATGGACCGCAGCGTCGTCTGCGCCAGCTGGCTGGTCGCGAAGTAGTAATCCTCGACCTCGACGACGGCGTTGTTGGGGTCCATTACGCGGAAATAGACGACGGCGTTGACCTTGAGCGAGACGTTGTCCTTGGTGATAATGTCCTGCGGCGGCACGTCGTGGGCTATGGTCCGGAGGTCGACCCGCACCATCCGGTCCACGATGGGGATGAGGATTATGAGGCCGGGCCCCTTGGCGCCGACCAGCCGGCCCAAGCGGAAGATGACGCCGCGTTCGTACTCGCGCAGAATCCGTATCGCGCTGGCGAGGATGAAAATTATAATTATCGCAGCGATTATTACGGGCGTGCCGATACAACCTAAGATTTCCATATTTGAACCTCCCGTTGGGGGTGGGGGGGCGATATTTGAGAGTGGATTATAATACAAAAACGACGCCGCGGTAAAGGCAAATAGCTCTAAAAACTGAACGCCGGGCCGAGGAGGACAAAGGGCGCCACACCCGGGCCGTACGCCGGCTCGTGCTTCTCGGCGAAGAAGCCGGGCCACAGCACGCTGCCCTCGGCGTGCAAACCGAAATGGGCCGTCACGAACCAATCGCACGTGGCGCCCGCGACCAGCTCCGACGAGAAGGCAGGCCGCCGCTCGTCGCGGTCGACGTTGAACCGGCCGCGGTAGGCGGCGAAGACGTCCAACGTTAACGGCACGCCGTCGGGGGATAATACGCCTCCCGCCCGGGCGCCTACGCCGACTACCTTATACGTTTGCGCGCCGTCCCCCGGGAGCCAAAAACCCGCCGTCGGCGCTACGTACGGCCTGGCCGGTGCCGGGTGGAAATAACAACGCGCCCGGAATTCGGCGCCCGCTTCGTATTTATCGCCGTCCTCGTACCGGCGGTAACGCACTTCCGCCGCCAGGCCGAACGCGTCGCGCTCGTACGCGTACGCCAACGCCGCGGCCAGGCCGGCTCGCGAGCTGACGCGTAGGGCGTCGTACGCGTAGTATTGAAAGACGCCCGCTGCCGCCGCGAGCTTCGCGGGCGCCGCCGCGGGCGCAGCCGCCGCTCCATAAAAAAACGCGGCCGCGACGAGCAAGCCGTACGGTCGTCGAAACACCGCGCCGTTCAACCTCCTACTAACCTTCGGCCCCGGGCGGCGCGTCGCCGGTCGTCACCGCCGCGGCCGGCCCCACGTCCGCCAACCTCACCTTGACCGCCGCCCCCGAGTCGAGCATGACCACTACCGCGCCGGTAAGCGCCAGGACGGCCTTGACCTCGCCTTCCCCCTGGGGCGTCGATACCCTCTTCCCCACGCCGGGGAAGGCTTCCTTTACGCTGCGGTAAAATTCGTTCTCGTACGCCAGGCAGCACATAAGCCGGCCGCAGTAACCGGATATCTTCGACGGGCTGAGCGTGAGGTTCTGCTCCTTGGCCATCTTCATCGTAACCGGGTCGAACTTCTCGAGGAAGCCGGTGCAGCACAGCGGCCTGCCGCAAACCCCCAACCCTCCCAGCTGCTTCGCCTTGTCGCGCACGCCTATTTGGCGCATCTCGATGCGGGTGCGGTACTTCTTGGCCAGCTCGCGGACCAGCGTCCGGAAATCCACGCGCTTGTCGGCCGAAAAAAAGAATATTACTTTCGCACCGTCGAAAGTCATCTTGACGAACGCCAACTTCATCTCGAGGCCGAGCTCGTTCGCTAGCTCCCGACACGCGTCCGCCGCGGCATCCTCCGTCTCCTGTTTGGTGGCGAGCCACTCCAAGTCGTTGGGCGTCGCCTTGCGCAGCACCGTGGCCGGGGGCGCCTCGAGAACGCGCCGGGGGCATCCGCGGGCGGGAGCCTTCACCTCGCAGCAATCGAGGCCGTCTTCGGTCTCGACGATAACCACGTCGCCGGCCTCGACCGGAATACCGCCCGCCGGCACGTGGAATTCGCGGCTCTCGTTGAAATACTTTACCCTTATGACTTCGACTTTCATCGCCAAATGCAGCTACGGCTTGGGCGGCGAGCCGCGTCGCCCCGGCTCGGGCGGCTTGACGCGAACCTGCTCACCCGCCCCGCTGAGGAGGGCGAAGTCCAGGAACTCCGCCACGTCCCTCTCGGCCGAAACCACCGGCTCGGCACCCTCGATGTATATGGGAATCAACCGGAATCCCAGTATGCCGCGCGAACGCGAAACCTCTATCGCCAATAACGTGGAGTAGTGCCGCTCCGGGTATCGCGAATCGAACAGGAAGTTGCCCAGGCTATACGCGATCACGGCGCCCTCGTACGACTCGACGCCCTGGATAACGTGGGGGTGGTGGCCCACGATAACGTCGGCGCCGGCGTCGACGAACTTATGGGCGAGCCTCCTCTGCTCCGAGGAGGGATAGGCCATGGACTCGCCCCCCCAGTGGAGCGACACCACTACCAGGTTGGCCTCTCTCTTGGCACGGCCTATGGCGCTCACGATCATACCCACGTCCAGCGGCGCAGTTCCGGCCTTGGCGCCGCCGGCGTAGTACTCTCGCGGCTCGACGCCGCTGAAGGCCAAGAACCGCACGACGTACCCGTCGACGTCAATATCGGCGGGCTCGAGCGCTGCGGCGAGGTTAGGCCCGGCGCCGGCGTGCTTTATCCCCTCCTGCTCGAGGTAATATATGGTGTCCGACAGACCCTGCTCGCCGTAGTCCATGATGTGATTGTTGGCGAGCGACAACACGTCGAAGCCGGCTTCGGTTAAAATAAATGCGTAGTCCGGATTGCCCTTCAGATATATCGAGCCGCCGCGGGGCCCCTTCGTCGGTATGCGTTTGGCGCGTTTGGTGAGGGGCGACTCGAGGTTCCCGAACGCTATCCGGGCGCGGCCTATAAGAGGCGCCACGTGCCGGAGCGGGCTCTCGGACCGGCCGGTATAGAAGTCCACGTTGACCCCCCGCGCCAGACTCATGTCGCCGACCGCGACTATCTCGAATACGTCCTCTTCGCCCCGCATCCTCGCGGCGAGGCCGTCCACGGCGGGGAGGCCGCCGATGGCGCGCTTGTGCTGCTCGACCAGGTCGACCCACGGCCCGTCCGGGCTCGTCGCCAAGTAGCGCTCGTACGCGTCGCGGGCGGCGCCGTATTCGCCCAAAGCCTCGTACGCCAGGCCCAACCCGGCGTATCCGGCCGCGTAATCGCCCTCCAGCTCCACCGCCCTCTTGAAGCTATCCGCGGCGACGCGCGGCTTGTGGAGATAAAACAACTGGACTACGCCGAGGTTATAGTACGCCCGGGCGAAATCGGGGTCGGCTTCCGCCGCGCGCCTGAACCGGTCGGAGGCCGCGGCGGCGTCGCCGTTGACCGCCAGCTCCAAAACGCCGAGGTTGAAATGGGCGAGCTCATTGCCCGGGTCGAGCGCGACGGCATATTCCAATAAGGCCATGGCCTCGAAGACCTTGTTCTTGGCCACGAGCGCCCGGGCCTCGTCCGTCGAGCGCCGCGAACGCCAAGCGGCGATCTGGGGCGGTAACGCAACCGTCGAGACCACGAGCGCCGCTACCAGCGCCGCCACCAGAAGTAAGGTGTAGACCCCAACTTTTATGTTGCGCATCCTCTTGTCGAGAGCACGCCGAGCCGTCCTATTGACCATCACGAAGCCTCACTTCTCCAGAAAGTGAATCTCTCCACCGTCGTCTGATTCTTGATTACGGCCACGCCGGCCGAAAAGTCCCGCGTGCCGGCCCAACGGACCGCTACGCCGTAACGGCCGGGCAACAACGCCAACGGCCTATCGCTTTTCCCGGTGACGACCGGCACCCGCGCCGACGCCGGCCCGTAAACCCATACCTCCGCCTCGAGCGGCTCGCCTCGCTGGTCCACGACCTCCACGCGGAGATAACCCACCGGCTCGAGCAACGTCCGTTCTTCGTAGTCGCCCCCCTCCACCGACACGCCGCGCAGCCAACGTTCCCTCCCCTGAACCGTGACCCGCACGTCGTACGCACCGGCCAAGACGGCGAGGTCCTCGAAGGTCTCGCCCTCCATAACCAGCGGCCCTTCCGCCCGGGCCGCGGGGTATATCGCTACGACCCCCTCCAGCCGGTCGCCGCGGCTCGAGCGCACCTCGACGGCGAGCGTACCCATCGGCAGTTTGAAGGTCTCCTCGCCGCCCGCGAGCTCCACGCCGCGCCGCCAATACTCCTGGCCGAAATATTCGACCAGGACGTCGTACTCGCCCGGCTCGAGCTCGTACTCCTCGCCGGCCAGGCCTTCCCACAGCGGCTCGTCGTGTTCGCCCGCGCGGTAGACGGCTACGCCGGCGGGCAAGAGCCTATCCTCCGGCCCCACCACCGCGAACGAACCGGCCGCCAACCCCTCAGCGGCGGTACCCGCTTCGGCCTCGGCCTCTTTCTTGTCGCCGGCGCAACCCGCCAAAGCCAGCGCCGACATAATAATAAACAGAGGTGCCTTTTTCACTTCGCCTACCAGCCTGCCTATTAAAGTTTAAACGCCCGGCGGTAGGAACGGCGTCAGCAGCCTTACGCCGAAATAAATGAACCCCGCCGCAGTAACCAATACGATAACATAAAACGCTATGGCCTTCTTGAGCGAAAAACCGTGCACCGCCGACACGCCCCATCCGTAGAGCGAAAGGCGCAAGACGAACGCGAGAATACCGCCCACGGCCGGGATAATCTCAGCCACCGTAGCGGCCTGAGCGTAGGCCGCGGCCCGGGTAGTACCGCGTACGGCCGCGCGACCCCCCAAGCCCCGCGCCAGCAGGTGGAGGAACCCCACCGTTACTACGAACGACAGGATATAGGTCGCCGGGGCCAGCACCAGCGCCATAGCCGCGACCAGCGCCGCGCCGGAAGGCCCGACGATCGCGCTCGCGGCCTCGCCTATTCCCCATAAACTCCCCACCAGGCCGATAGCCAAGCAAATCGCCGCGAAGATCAACGGCTTGAATAGGCCGCCGTCGGGCGCGAGGCCGGCGAAGAACGCGCGCGGCGCGAAGATGACGTCTCGCCAGGTGGCGAAAAATGCGCGCGCGTACGACATCCCGCCGCGGTTTTCCCAAGACACTTCCCGGCGCAAGCCGTTCTTGGCCGAGAGCGCCTCCACGCACTCCCGGCAGACGAGTTGGCCCGAGACCTCAGCGCCGCCGCTGACGCACAGCGCGCACATATACCGGCCGCAGCGGGGACAAGCCGCTATGGCCGGCCGGCCGGCGTGCCGGGGGCAAACGCCGTAGGTTTTTCGCTCGTCGGCCAGCACAGCGTAAGAATATATCAATAAAGAGTAATAGAGTCAATAAAGCGAACGTCCGACGCGAAGGCGGCCTCGCCGAGGCCGCCCGCGCCTAAGGGAAAACCGGAGCCCCGGTCTTAACCCGGCGGCGTCGCCGCCGCGACCTCCATAAATTCCAGAGGTACTTCTTGCATCTTCAAAGATAACACTTTCGATATACCCCGCCGTTCCATCGTAACGCCGTAAATGGCGTCGGATTCCTCCATCGTGCGGCGGGCGTGAGTGATGACCATGAATTGGACGGCGTCGCGGTACCGGGCCAATATCTTGAGGAACCGGCCGATATTGTTTTCGTCGAGCGGCGCGTCGACCTCGTCGAGGATGGCGAACGGCGCGGGCCGCGCGTTGAAGAGGGCGAATATAAGCGCGATGGCCGCGAGGGCTTTCTCGCCTCCCGACAGCAGCGAGAGGTGTTCCATCTTCTTGCCCGGCGGCTGGGCGTAGACGTATATACCGGCGTCGAGAGGGTCCGCGCCCGCTTGCAGCTTAAGGTCGGCCTGGCCGCCGCCGAAGGCCTCGCGGAAAATCCGTTGGAACTCCTCGCGGACGAGCTCGAAGGTGGCGACGAACTTCTCGCGGCTGTGGGCGTCGATCCTCGCTATGCCCTCGTCGAGGTCGGCGCGGGCGCGCGCGAGGTCGGCCCGCTGTTCCTCCAGCTCGGCCAGCGTCGCGGCCAGCTCGTCGTACTCGCGCGCCGCGAGGAAGTTGATTTCGCCCATCTTGCCGAGCCGTTTGGCCAGCTCTTCCCTCTCCACCTCCGCCGCCGAGACGTCGCCCTCAAGCTCGTACTCGTCCGCGGCCAGCGCGCTAAGCCGGACGGTATGCTTGGCCGCGACCGCCTCCTCGAGCGCGCTCAACTCGCCCACCAGCGAGGCGACTTCTATTTCCCTCTCCTTCACGGCGTCCGCCACTTCCACCGCCGCGGCCTCCCCGGTAGCCCGCGCCTCCTCCGCCTCCCGCCGCCGGCCTACGAGTTCCGTCCGGATTAGACGGGCTTCCTCGACGGCGCGCTCCACGTTGCTGAAAGCGGCCGCGCGTTCCACTATCTCGGCGTCGCACTCTTCTACCTCCGCGGCGAGCTCGGCCGCCTCCGCGGCCTTCCGCTCGGACGCCGCGGCCAGCGCCTCCAGCCTGGCCCCGCCCTCCTCCTTCAACTGCTCGAGGCGTCCGCGCTCGCTCGCCAGCCCGCGCGATTTCTCCCGCAACGTCGCGACTTCCTCGCGCGCCGCCGCCGCCTCCTTTTCGTTCTCGGCGACGCCGCCGCGGACGGCCCGCAGCTGTCCCTCCGTCTTCTCTACCGCCTCGCCGGCCTCCTCGCAGGCGCGGGCGGTGGCGTCGAGCTGGCCGCCCAGGCGCTCCTCGTCGCCGAAGGCCTCCGCGAGGCGAGCTTCGACCTGCCCTATTTCCGCAACCAGTACGCCGCGGTTCTCCTCCAGGACGCGGCCCTCGTCGCGGGCGCGCGCCAACGCGCCCTCCACGTTTCCGCGCGCCGCGTCCAATCGGGCCAGGCGCGCCGCGTTCTCTTGTTTGCGGCGGACGAGCTCTTCGCGCGCCGCCCCCAAACGCGCCGCCTCGCGGCGGGCCGCTTCCAGCCTCGAGTCGAGGTCGGCGACGGCCGCGGCAAGCCTCTCGATTTCGGCGCGGCGACCCAAAATGGTCGCGCCGACCTCCACAGGCGCGCCGGCGAGCAACGTCGCGCGGCCGTCCCACCAATCGCCGGCGACGGTTACCGCCGGCGTCCCGGGCGAAACTTCGGACACCGCCTCGAGCGCCGCCAGGTCGTCGACTACGACGACGCCGGCCAAAAGCCCTTTTACCGCGCCGGCGTACGGCCCTTCGGCCGCCACGAAATCCGACGCCCAGCCTTTCACGCCCTCTACCACCGGCAGGTCCGCGGCGGCGGCCCGTCCCTCGCCGGGGACGACGAAGGCCGCGCGACCGGCGCCCGAATCTTTAAGGCGAAGGCCGTAGGTCGCGGCGGTAGCCAGGTCTTCGGCCATGACCGCCGCCGCGGCGTAGCCCAGCGCCCGCTCCACCGCGGCCTCGTACCCCTCCCGCACCGCAAGGACGTCCGCCAGGACGCCGGCTATTCCGTAAGGAGCGCCCCCCTCCAAAAGCGCCGCCACGCCCCCGCCGAAGGACTCGAACCCCCGCGCGAGTTCCTCCAGCGACTGGAGGCGCGACTGAGCTTTCTCGCGCTCGCTGCCGAGCTCCGCCGCCGCCGCTTCGGCCGCGGCGTGCTCGCCCGCCAGCCGCTCCTCGGAATTCGCCAACTCCCGGCCCGCGTCCCGGCACTCGGCCCATTCCCTCCCGAGCGATTCCAATTCGGCCGAAATATTATTCAACGACGCGTAATTCTCGTCGAAGAGCGACGCCTGGCGGCCGGCTTCGGCGCGAAGGCGGCGGAGCTCCTGGGACAGGCTCTTGCGGGCGGCGGCGGCCGTAGCGTGCAGATTGGCGAGCTGGGTCCGGTCGTGGAGCCGCGCCAACTGCTCGCCGCGCGCCGCTTCCAAAACGCCCGAGAGCTCGGCCTCCCGCGACCGGGCGGTCGCGAGCTCCTGCGCGGCGCGCGCTTTGCGCCCTTCGCCGTCGGCTATTTGCCGTTGAGCGCGCTCGAGCTCGGCGGCCAGCTGCTCGCCCTCCTCGCCCGCGCCGCGGAGTTTCGCGACGAGTTGGTCCCGCTCCTCGGCGAGGCGCTCTACTTCCTGGCCTACGCCGCGACGCCTCTCCTCGGCGAGTTGCTTCGCCGCCTCGGCCTCGTTCAACCCCCGCTGGCGTTCGAGAAGGTCTTTTTCCTTGCGCTCCAGCTCGAGCTCGCCGGCGGCGACTTGGGCGTCGAGGCGCGAGACCTCGGCCGCGGCGGCGGCCGCTCGGCCCTTGGCCTCGCGATTGGCCGCGGCGCACTCGTCGCGGCCGACCAGGGCGGTACGCTTTTCCTCCGCTTTGGCGACGTAATCACGTTTGGCGAAAGCGACGTCGAGCTCGCGGAGCCGGTCCACCAGGCCCTGGTACCGCCGCGCGGCGCCGGCCTGACGTTTCAACGCCCGCGCCCGCCGCTTGTACTCGGCGTACAAGTCGTCGACGCGCTCCATATTGGCTTCGACGTCTTCCAGCTTCCGCATCGCTTCGGCGCGCTTGACCCGGTACCCCCGAATACCGGCGGCCTCCTCGAAAAACGCCCGTCGCTCGTCGGCCTTCGCCTTTACGATCGACTCCACCATCCCCTGCTCGACGACGGCGTACGAGGCCTTTCCCAGGCCCGTGTCCGCGAACAAGTCGCGCACGTCCTTCAAACGAACGGGCTGTCTGTTGACGAAATAATGCGACTCGCCGGAACGGTACATACGGCGCGTTACGACCAGCTCGTCGCCGTCGACCGGAAGGTACCCGCTCACGTCGCCGAAAGTGATCGAGACCTCGGCCATGGAGAGAGGCGGCGTGTCGGCGGTGCCGTTGAAGATCAGGTCCTCCATGACGTCGCCGCGCAACGCCTTGGCCGATTGCTCGCCCAGCGCCCATCGGAAGGCGTCGGCGACGTTGGATTTACCGCAGCCGTTCGGCCCCACGACGGCGCTGACGCCCGGGCCGAACTCGACGCGGGTCCGGTGGGGGAAAGATTTAAAGCCGAAAATGTCTATAGTGCGTAAACGCATATTAAGGCCTTCCCTGCTTCCACTACCATTCTAACAATATGGGCGTATTTTGGCAAGGAAAAAACGCAATATGCTGTGGTATAGAAAATCCTTACCCCAAGATATGGTGCTTAGGATATATACGTTAGGCAAACAGCGGAAGGCGCACTACAAATTCCGAGCGGCCGTCGGCTTCCGAAAGAACGGTCGCCTATTGACGGAACCGCGGATTGGGTTTATAATTCAGGCGTACGGGTCGCCCGTTTTTTAGGGATTACGGAAGGGGTTAATTATGGAAAAAAGGGCCGCCGTTATTTTAGCAATTTTTACGTGGGCCGCCGCGACGGCCGAGGGCGCAGACCTGAGTAACGACCCGGGCTTGGACGCCTTGTCCCTCGAACCCAACGAAATTACCGAACAAGAATTGAAGTGGGACAACGGCACGTTGGGTTACGTGTTGGCCCAATTCGTCGCCGGCGCCTGGATCGGCAACGACTTCGACTGTTCGACGATAGTCGCGCATAACATAAAACTCATTCGGGTCCGCTCCAGCGGCGAGTGGCCCAACGGCCGGTGGGACGGCTTTAACGTCGGCGTATTCGACTTTCGGGGCGGCGTTCCGGGGGCGCGGATTTGGGGCCCGAGATTCGTCAAAGGGAGCGGCCGCGGGTACCCGTGGTGCGACTTCGGCGTGAACTGGTCGTTACCCAAGGGCATACGCAAGTTCGTCGCCGCCGTGGGGCAGTGCTACAATTATCCCAACGTCGACCCTTACTGCCTGGACACCGGGCCGCCGCAGCGGCGGGGATGGACATATTATTTGGGCACCTGGCAACGGCTCGAGTCCGAATCCAATTTGATGCTCCGCGTCGTGATGCAGGGCGACATCGGCGTCGCGCCGACGAGCTTAGGGCGCGTTAAGGCGCTTTATTACTGAGTTTATCGCCAGGCAAAATACGGAAAGCCGGCCCCGCGAGGCCGGCTTTCTAGTATCCGCGCCGAATACGTATCACTTCTTGGAGCCCTTCTCCGCCGCCAGCGCGACGCCCGCCGGCGCGGCCATCGCCGCCGGGTCGACGATAACTTCGATTAACGACGGGCGGCTTTTTTCTTTCAGAGCTTTTTTTACCGCGGGCGCGAAGTCGTCGGGGTCGTCGACGCGCACGCCGAGGCCGCCGGCCGACGCGGCGTATTCGGCGAAGTCGGGGTTGGGGAACTCGACGCCGTAGCGCGGGAAGCCCGCGATGGTCTGCTCCTTCACGATGTTCTTCAATCGACGGTCGTTGAAGAGTATTACCTTTATGGGGAGCTTTTCGCGGACGGCCGTCGTGAAGTCGGCCATGAGCATGCCGAAGCCGCCGTCGCCGGTAACGCAGAACGTCGGCCTCGAGCGCTCGTGAAGCGAGGCCGCCAACGCCGCCGGGAGCGCGAAGGCCATACTGGCCATGTTGGCGGAGAGGTACGTCCGCTGGCCGTCGGCGACGAACATCTTGTAAAACCAATAGGTGTGGTCGCCCACGTCGACGGTTACGACGGCGTCCTTGGGAATTAGCTCGTTCAGCCAACTCACGACGAAGCCGGGATGCACCGGCCTCGTCTTCTCGTCGCGCAGCGCGGCGACGTCGCGCATGTGCTCGTCGCGGTACCCGCGGACCGCTTTTTGGAAATCCTCATCCATATCCTTCGCTGGCACGAGGTCCAGGAGTCGCGGCAGCGCCTCGCGCACGTCGCCCACGGCGCCCGCCTCGACCTCGAAGGTCTTGCCGATGCGGGCGCCGTTCCAATCCACCTGGACCGCGGGCACGCCCGGGACGAGGTTCCGCTGGCGGAATCCCGAGCCGAGGATTATGAGCAGGTCCGACGCCTGCGCCGCCCGGGCCGCGCACGGCGCGCCGATGCTGCCCATTACGCCCACCGCCAACTCGTGGGTTTCGGGCACGACGCCTTTGGCGCGGGACGTGGTCGCGACGAAAGCGCCGATGCGCTCGGCGAGGGCGACGACGTCTGCGCCGGCGAAGCGGGCCCCCCAGCCGGCGAAGACCAGCGGCCTTTTGGCGCGGGCGATAACGTCCGCCACCGCACGCAGCGATTCCTCCGTCGGCGCGACGCGGCCGCCGAAGACATGGCGGTCGCCGGTCAATATACCGCCCGCCGCGGCCGCGGCCAGCACGTCGGTGGGGAGGCTCAGCGCGGCCACGCCATGTTCGGCGTAGGCCTTCTTCACGGCCGTGTTGACGACGTTGGCGGCCCGCGCCGGCGCCGATATCGTCTCCGCGTATACGGTGAAAGGATGATAGAGCGCGAGTTGGTCGACCTCCTGAAATGCTTCGCTGCCCAACCTAACCTCGGTTACTTGTCCCAACAGCGCGAGCACCGGCGAGCGGTCGGTCGCCGCGTCCATAAGGCCCGTTATCAAGTTCGTCGTCCCCGGGCCGGCGATGGAAAGGCACACCCCTATCTCGTTGAAAATTTTGTAGCGCGCGGAGGCCATAAAGGCCGCGGTCTCCTCATGCCGCACCAGCACGAAATCCACGTTCTTGGAACGGCGCATGGCATCCACCAGCGGCAGGTTGGAGTCGCCCGGTATGCCGTAGACGTAGCGCACGCCGTACGCGGCAAGCTGGGCCACGATCTGGTCGGCGACGGTTCCCGCAAACTCACCCTCGGCGACCTCGCGCTCCCCGGCCCCCTCGATAAGGTTGAAGGCGGACTTGGGCGCGCCGCACACGGGACAGGTCCAATCGTCCGGCAATTCCGCGAAGGGGACTTCCTCGCGCGCTTCGTCGTAAATGTAACCGCAAACGCTGCACTTCCACTTAGCCATCGGCGTCTTCCCCCTTCACGTAACCGCCGGCCGCCAACATGCTTTTGATTTCGTTTATCCTCCTGGTGACGAGGATACCGCGCGGGCAAACCCTCGTACATTCGAAGAAGTTTTCGCAAGCGTTAGCGCCGTCGGGCGCGGCCAACAACCGAAGTCGGGTCTCGCCGTCGACGTCGCGGGAATCGTTAATAAAGCGGTGCCCCTGCACCACCGCCGCCGGCCCTATGTAAGGCGTCCCCCGCCGCACTACCGGGCACGCCGCCACGCACGACGCGCACAGTATGCACTTGGTTCCGTCCATAAAAGCCTCGAGCTCGGCGGGCGGCTGGAGGAACTCCCGTTCCGGGATGGCCTCGCCGGCCTCGAGCCAAGGCCTCACCCGCCGCACGGCCGCGAAAAAAGGTTCCAAGTCGACGACGAGGTCCTTAATCACCGGGAACGTCGCCAACGCGCCGACGACGATCGGCGGCTCCAGGTCGCGAATAAGCTTTTTACAGGCCAGCCCCACGGTCCCGTTGATGACCACCGCGTCCGAGCCGCAGACGCCGTGGGCGCACGAGCGGCGATACGCCAGCGTTCCGTCCAAATGCCACTTTATGTAGTTGAGGCCGTCGAGGACGCGGTCGCGCTCGCCGGCCCGCACTTCGTACGAGACCTCGCGGGGCTCGGCGTCCGCCGCCGGGTCGAACCTCATCACTCTGAATTCGACCGTATCAGCCATTTTAATACACCCGCGGCTTGGGCTCGAAGCGCGTTACCGTCACGGTTTTCGATTTGAACTCGAGCCGCCCTTCTTTATAGTAACAGAGGCTATGGTTGAGCCACCGGCCGTCGTCGCGCTCCGGATAGTCCTCGCGGCTGTGGGCGCCGCGGCTCTCGGTCCGGCGAGCGGCCGCCTCGGCGGTAACGCGGGCCAGCGCGAGTAAATTGCCGAGCTCCAGCGCTTCCGTTAACTCGGTGTTGAAGGTACTGCTTTCGTCGCTCACGCGTACCCGCTCGTACCCGGCAAGCAGTTCCTCCACCTTCGCGGCGGCGCGGGCCGTGCTCTCCGCCGTCCGGAAGACGGATACCCCCTCGTCCATCGCGGCCTGCATCTCATCCCTTACTGCCGCCGCCGACTCTCCGCCCCCTTGACGCCGGAGCCGGCCTATCGCCTCCCGCGTCGGTTCCGCGGCCCCGGGCGCTATCTCCGGCCGGCCGTTCTCTTGCGCGAACGCGGCCATGGCCCGCCCCGTCCGACGGCCGAAGACCAATATGTCCAATAACGAATTCGTCCCGAGGCGATTGGCGCCGTGTACCGAGACGCACGCGACCTCGCCGGCGGCGTATAACCCGGGCGCGACCGTCCCACGCTCGTCGGGCGTCACCTCGCCGTTCACCGTAGGCGGCACGCCGCCCATGGCGTAGTGGGCGGTGGGCGCGACCGGTATCATCTCTTCCTTGGGTTCCACGCCGAGGTAGACGCGGGCGAAGTCCGTTATCTCCGGGATCTTCTTATCCAAGACTTCGGCGTCCAAGTGGGTGAGGTCCAAGCCTACGTAATCGGCGCCGCCGAGGCCGCGGCCGGCCTTGATTTCCTGGTACACGGCGCGCGACACCATGTCGCGGGGCGCGAGGTCGAGCAGGCGGGGCGCGTATTTCTCCATGAAGCGCTCGCCGCCGTCGTTGCGGAGGATGCCGCCCTCGCCCCGCGCCGCCTCCGAGACGAGTATGCCGATGCCGTGCAAGCCGGTGGGATGGAATTGGTAGAACTCCATGTCTTGCAGCGGCAGGCCCGCCCGCAGCGCCAACGCCGCGCCGTCGCCCGTGCTGGCGTGGGCGTTCGACGTAACGCGGAATATTCGACCCCAACCGCCCGTGGCCAACGCCACGGCCTTGGCGCGGAACACGAGGAAGTCCCCGCCCCGTTGGCCGAGAGCGACGACGCCCGCGGCGCGCTCGCCGTCGAACAGGAGGCCGGTTACGAAGACCTCGTCGAAGAATTCCACGCCGGCCTTCAGGCATTGCTGGTAGAGGGTGTGGAGGACCATGGCGCCGGTCCGATCCGCGGCGTAGCAGGCCCGTCGCACCGGCGCTACGCCGAAGTTCCGGGTGTGGCCGCCGAAGGGCCGTTGGTCTATTTTGCCGTCGTCGGTGCGGTTGAAGGGGACGCCCATGTGCTCGAGGTCGAAGACAACGCCCGGCGCCTCGTCGCACATTATCTCCACCGCGTCCTGGTCGGCGAGGTAGTCGCCGCCCTTGACGGTGTCGAACATGTGCCACAGCGGCTCGTCCGGTTCGCGGTTGCCGAGGGCGGCGCATATTCCGCCCTGGGCCGCGCCGGTGTGGGAGCGGACCGGGTAGAGTTTGCTAATCACCGCGGCCTTGACGCCCGCCCGGCCAAGCTCGAGCGCGGCGAAGAGGCCCGCGCCTCCGGCGCCGACGATTACGGCGTCGTATCTATGTTCTTTTGGCGCCAATTTCCTTAAATCCTAATCCGTAGGGATGTCTTGACCTACCCCTCTAAGTCTTTTTTCATTTCCTCGAACTCGGCCTTCGATATTTCTCCCTTCGCGTAACGTTCTTTCAATATCTCCAAGCTGCTTTTCTCCGCCTTTCCCGCGGGTCCTCTCGCCGTCAAATATCTCACCGCCAAGACTATCAATAGCACTACTATGATCGCGACGACGATCCAAAAGACGAGGCACCACATGCCGCCGCCCATCATGGGCCAGCCGCCCATGTGCCAGTCGTCGTTGCCGTGGCCGTACGCGACGCCGGCGAGAAGCGACAGCGCCGCGCCCGCCGAAATTATTTTCCCCATTTCTGCCTCCACCTCCTGGTAAGTGTGTGTTATTTACTCGCCGGCCCCTCGCGGTTTCCGTTCGGGCGTCGCGCCCTTACCGGTTCCACCGTTTTACTTGTTACTCCCCGGGCCGTAATCGTTAACGAGGTAAATTTCGATCTCTTCGGCGTCGACGTCGCTTATCCAACTCCGGTCGTAGCTCCGCATCCGCTCGAGCAAAGGCGGCCAGTCCGTCTCGGTCCGGGGCTTGGCCAGAGGGCGCCGTAGATGGTGGCATCTGCCACACTTTTCGGCGAAGACGAACCGCGCCGCGCGCAGCGGGTCGCGCTCGGGGGCGCCGGGTCGCATATGGGGCACCTTAAGATGTTCGGCCACGGCCCCCTCTTCTTTGACCGCTTCTCGGGGTAACCTCCCCAGGAGTTCCATCGTGGCGCCGAAATTTATGACCAAAAACGCGAGGCCGAAGACCACCATGCCCAACGGCGGCCCGAACTTCATCAGGCCACGGAAAGGTCGGACGACGGCCCATTTGAGGAACAGAAACGCCACGACGGCGAACCCCGCGGCGCCGTGCCACGCCACCCGGGCCGGAATCGCCTTGCCGTACTCCGCTATCTTGAACAGCATCCCCGCGAAAAGGAAAATCATTATGGCGAGGAAGACGTACCCGGCGACGCGGTGAACCCATAGCAGCGCGGCCCCGCCCTTCCCGGCGGCGGCCCCGCTCAACCGGGCGAGCATGGCCAAGACGGCCGTCAACGCCGCGGCCAAAGCGACGTACGCTAAAACGATCGATATTAATACCATTTTCAACCTCTCGCCGAAAAGGCGGCGTAGACCGTCCCAAGGGACCAGCGCCTACCGGCCGGCGCCAAACGTTACGTTCCGTAGTACTATAACTTGCGTTCAATTTTAGCTTGCTTTCTCATACTATATATATTACATTACTTGCAAGATAATATATACTCGTTTTCGTCCATAAATTAAATACCAAGGAGGACGGCAATGCGTAAATTCTTAGTCTGTTTAGGGGTAGTTGCCGCCGTGGCGGCCCTATTCGTGGCGTGCAAGAAGCAAGAGGAAGCCCCGACGGCGGAGACCGCCATGACCGCCGAGACGGCCGAAGTCGCGATGGAAGGTAACGTCGAGAACGGCCTGGCGCTGTTCAAGAACGTCGACCTCGGCACCACCGGCAAAAGCTGCGAGACCTGCCACCCCAACGGCGGCACCGAGGGCATGGAGATGGAAGGCATGGCCACCAAGCCCCTCACCGGCGTCAAGGACCGCTACCCCGGCGTCTTCATGATGCTCGACCCGGAGAAAGAAGTTACCCTCGCCGAAGTCATCAACTTCTGCATCACCAACCCGTTGGGCGGCGAGGCCTTGGCCGAGGACAGCCAGGAGATGAAGGACTTCCTCGCGTACCTCGAGTCGCTATAGTCCGTATTTTCTTCAAACCGCAAGCCGGCCCGTTCGGGCCGGCTTTTTAGTAAAAGTTTGACACAATAATCTTCCCGTGGTATTATTTCCGGACAATTAAACCCTCGACGGCTCGCCTCAGGCCGCCGTTTTCAATTTTGGGAAGACCTCTATGGACTCTTATTCGCTATTCGAGAAAATCGCTCTTTGGACGGTCTTCGGCAGCGCCTTCGTGGGTATCGGCTACGCCCTAATCCTCGCCGGCAGGATATTGAAGCTCGACCCCGGCACGCCGGCGATGCAAAAGATAGCGCGCGCCATCCAACAGGGCGCCCGGGCGTACCTCAACCGCCAATTCAAAACCATCTTGCTGATAACCGGCGTCATCGCCGTCGCGATGTTCGCGACCGGCGAGACGCTGACTATGCAGTTCGGCCGGGCGGGCGCGTTCCTCTTGGGCGCCTTCTTCTCGGGGCTCGTGGGCTTCGTGGGGATGAGCCTGGCGGTGCGCGGCAACGTCCGCTGCGCCAGCGCCGCCCGCAGCTCCTACAAGCGGGCGCTCACCATCGCCTTTCAGACCGGCACCGTCGCCGGCATGTTCTGCGTGGGCCTGGGCCTCCTCGGCGCCACCTCCATCTTCATCCTCTACGGCTCCAAGGCGTACGAGGTGCTCATCGGCTTCGGCTTCGGCGGTTCGCTGTTGGCGCTGTTTATGCGGGTGGGCGGCGGCATCTTCACCAAAGCCGCGGACGTGGGCGCCGACCTCGTCGGCAAAGTGGAGGCCGGGATCCCGGAGGACGACCCCCGCAACGCCGCGGTCATCGCCGATAACGTGGGAGACAACGTCGGCGACTGCGCCGGCATGGCCGCCGACATCTTCGAGTCGTACGAGGTTACGCTGGTAGCGGCGATGATACTCGGCTGGAGCGTGATGGGCGTTAAGGGCGTCATCTTCCCGCTCATCGTGCGCGGCGTCGGCGTCATCACGTCCATAATAGGGACCGCGGCGGTCCGGCCGCGCTCGGAGACCGAGCCGGGGATGCGCGCCATCAACCGCGGTTACCTTCTCTCCGCGGTGGCCTCGGCGATCGGCTTCTACTTCTTCGCCCACTACTACGTCGACGATATACGCGTCTTCTGGGCCACCGCCTTCGGCCTGATACTCTCCGTGTTGATCTCGTTGTTGACCGAACACTTCACGTCGATCAAGCGGCGCCCGGTCAAGGAGATCGCCGAGGCGCCGCGCACCGGCGAGGCCACGACCATACTGATGGGGGTGGCGGTGGGGCTCGAGTCGTCGGTGTGGGCCCTACTCGTCATCTGCGGCGCCATCTTCTCCTCCATCCTCATCGTGGGCGACCCGAGCAACGTCACGTACATCCTCTACTCCATCGCGCTCGCCGGCATGGGCATGCTCACCACGACGGGGGTCGTCGTCTCGATGGACACCTTCGGGCCGGTAGCCGACAACGCCAACGGCATCATCGAGATGTCGAAGGAGGGCGACGAGAAGACCCGCAAGACCATCGCCGACCTCGACGCCGTCGGCAACACGACGAAGGCCATCACGAAGGGCTTCGCCATCGCGACCGCGGTCATGGCCGCGACTTCGCTCTTCGGCTCGTACTTCGAGGAGCTGAAACTCGCCGGCGCCGAGATCACAGGCATCAACGTCGCCAACCCTATGATCCTCATCGGCTTGCTCGTCGGCGGCGCCGTACCCTTCCTCTTCTCCTCGTTGCTGATACGGGCCGTGGGCCGCGCGGCCGCCCTCGTCATAAACGAGGTCCGGCGCCAATTCCGCACGATCAAAGGTTTGATGACGGGCGAGGCCGAGCCCGACTACGCCAAGACGGTGGACATCTGCACCAGCGCCGCCCTTAAAGAGCTCGTCGGCCCGGGCCTCTTGGCGGTGTTGACGCCGGTAATCGTCGGCTTCCTCCTCGACGCCGCGGCGCTGGGCGGCTTCCTGGCCGGCATCATCGTGACGGGCCAGCTTATGGCGGTCTTCCTGGCAAACGCGGGCGGCGCCTGGGACAACGCCAAGAAGTCCATCGAGGACGGCCTGTACGGCGGCAAGGGCTCGCCGGCGCACAAGGCCGCCGTAGTGGGCGACACCGTCGGCGACCCGTTCAAGGATACCGCCGGCCCGGCCATCAACCCGCTCATCAAAGTGATGAACCTGGTCGCGCTGATCATCGCGCCGCTGATCATCAAGTTCCGCGACACGTGGTACGTGACGGTGCCCATAGTCGTCGTGGGGACCCTGCTCGTCGGCTGGGCGGTCTGGCGCACGAAGAAGGGTTCCTTCGCCGGCGTGAGCGAGGCCGAGGCGGCGGTGGAGAAATAACGAGGCGTTAAAGCCCCTTATCGATATACGGGAGCGGGCGCCGTTTAAGCCCCCCCTACTTTTGTTAAAGAGAAAAACCCCCCCCCCCGGGGGGGGTTTTTATAAATTTTTTAAAATAAAAATATAAA
>JAUWLW010000005.1 GCA_030613505.1 Candidatus Zixiibacteriota bacterium | reverse complement strand
CCGCGAGGGCAACGAGGACATCTATTTATACTGGGCGCTCGGGCTCCGCTACACGTGGTAACTCGAACATAATCCAGGCACAACAAAACGGCGGCTCGACGAGCCGCCAAGGAATAACGACCGCCGAAAAAGTAGGGGCCGGCCTTCGGGCCGGCCCTTTTTTATTTATGCTCCGCGCGCGGCTTTACGCTTTCTCGACCGGGAACATTATCTCGGTGACGTACTCGTCCGGCTCGTCGGTGGCCATGGGGCCTTCGACGTAGACCTCGCGGTCCGGCCCGACGACGCGGTAGCCGTTGGCCTCGAGCCACTTCGTGAGGACCTGGTACGCGCCGGGGAGGCCGTCGTACGGGCCCTTGTGGACGAGGCAGGCCATCTGTTCGGCGCCGGGGACCGTTCGCACGTTGACGCGGTCCGCCTCCGGCAGCTCGCCGGCGACGGGCAGGCCGACCTCGGCGTCGACGTCCTTCTCTTTGTAACACACGTCGTGGTAGAGCGTGAAGCAGGGGCCGGAGGGCTTAGCGCCATATTTCTTGATATGGGCCACCAGCTCCTTCCACAGGTGGTCCTGCTCGGCGTAGCTGGGGATGGTGTCGCGGAGCGTCGCCGCGCGGACGGCGTCCACTTTTTTAATCACTACGTCTTGACCGGCCGTGGCGGCCATATCCTCCTGTTCCATGAGGCGCAGCCGGGTTCAAAATCCCGGGGCTAAGTCGAAGCCCTTACGGCGCCGGCGACTCCTAGGGCGGCTCGATAACTTCGGGCCACGACTCGATTACCGGCTCGAACCAGATGTCCACTTCCGCGGAGCCCTCGCCTGACACGGCCATCTCCTGCTCGAGTTTGCGAATACCCTTGAACGCCTGGATGAGGATGCGGTGGGGGCCGGGCTCGAGCGCGAGCTCGACGGTGCAGACGTCCTCCACGTCGCCGGGGCGGAGCTGCTCGCGCGCCGCCGGCCTGCGGTCGACGAAGACGCTGACGTCGACGTTCACGGTGGTAAGGTCCCGGTTCTTGACGTACAGCGTGTAGGTGTATCCTTCTTCCTCGGCGGCCGCCCACGCAAACGGGACTCCGAGCGCCGCGGCCAGCACCACTATCATAATCCCTTTCATAACGCCACCTCCACGTTTTGTATTTTATAACGCCGACCAACTGCGGACTTGTAAACCGAATAACCTTAACGTCGAAGGCCGGGAATTATATTATTTTCAATTTATTAGTATGATTAATTAGGTCTTATGGCAGGCGATCAATTAAATAACCTCGAAACTAACGCTCCTGCTAACCCACCTAACAAAGCGCTTCCGACAGTTGCGAGGGTTACGGTCCGGATGTTTCTTAAGGTACGTATTTCGCCTTCGTAATGGTTTAGAGCGTTAGAAAGAGAAGGTGTTATTTCTACTTCGGGATCCGTATGTATCTTTAAATAGTCTTTGAATTCCCTTATTATCGGTTCTTCTTTTATTGTACTTAATAACCATTCCTTGTTCCGTTTTAATTGAAAAATTAAGTTAGAAAAATCAACGTATAAAGAGTGTATCTCGACGAGGTCTTTCCGGGCTACCTTCAATAATTTATATATTTTAAGGAATCTATATAATTTCAAACTTAGTATTTCTTTTATTATGTTTGAAAGTTCGTAGAAGTTTACTCCTATCTCGCTATATATTTCGTTAAGCTTTTTTAGTAATGTATTAATACGACAAAATTGGACCAAACTAGGGGTAACGTCGTAGACGATATTACATATTAGATCTCGCGCTTTACTCGGTTCGCGACTTGTAGTAACGAATACATCGTCTTCATGCTTGTATACTTTAACTACGTTGGACGCTTCGTCGCCGTTATCGGGGCCACCTTCGGGCTCTGTAATGATTACGTATATCGTCGGGAATAGCGGCGAATATTTTAATTTTAAAGCCTCTAAAGTCCCTACTTCTTTATTTTGTTTAATAAGAAGGGTTTCGTATTCTTCGGCGATATTCGTTATTAATGGTATGTCTTCGATTTCCGCATAAGCCCCGAAAATAGAGCCGTTTGAAAATACCTCGAAATTTTCGTATACACCACCGCCCATACATAATTTTTTATATTTTTGGAAACGTTCTGGGATATTTAATTTCGCGGCGAATAAATTACCGATTATTATTACTCCCGTGTAATTATAACCGGTCGAACTTGTTTCCATACTTTTTCTTATTAAGTCCTTCGTTATCCCTGTTACATGTGGGTTTTTTTCCAATGCTTCCGTAATACTCTCATATAAAATTTTCAAAGGCTTTTCTTCTTTCTCTTCGGCGTATTCGACGTAAAATTCTTCTCCGCCTGCCTGGATTTCCGATCCATTTTTATGCTTAAACGCGGTAAACCCAATTTTTAGTATATATGCTTTGTTAATGCTAAATTCTTTTTTGGCCAACCGATTCAATAAGGATTTAATATTTTCGTACATATCTTGCCTTCCTTTATTTCTACATACCGTTTTGACTTTTTAACTCCTCTACAAAAAATTATAAGATTTTACTACGTCTTTTTCAAATAAAAAATTATTTCCAGGTTTCAGTATTTTAATTCTCCGCTTTGCGTATAATTGAGGCGTATCGGTTCGGTGCTTACGATTCCGTGGAAAAGACTAGCTTCTTACCGGGCTCCCTCACTACTCCCCAAACGGCCTATCCCGAATCGCGAAGGCGAAGTGGCGCACGGCGCCGGGTTTCGTAGGGCCTGACCTTTAGGTCTGGCCGCCGCTTATCATATTAATAAATGATTTTGGTGGCCGCACCTGAAGGTATGGCCCTACGTTTACTTACCAAACGGCCTATCCCTAATCGCGAAGGCGAAGTGGCGCACGGCCCGGCGTTTTCGTAGGGGACGACCTTTAGGTCGGCCCACCTTGCTTTTCGTGACCGTGCCTAAGAACGGCCGGACATATTTTGTTTTTATCGGTGGCCGGACCTAAAGGTACGGCCCTACGTGTTACTTACCAAACGGCCTATCCCTGATCGCGAAGGCGAAGTGGCGCACGGCGCCGGGTTTCCGTAGGGCCTGACCTTTAGGTCTGGCCGCCGCTTATCATATTAATAAATGATTTTGGTGGCCGCACCTGAAGGTACGGCCCTACGTTTTATTCCCCAAACGGCCTATCCCTTATCGCGAAGGCGAAGTGGCGCACGGCGCTGGTGCCGTAGGAGGGCATGCGGTTGCGGTACGCCACCGCGACCCAGCGCGGCCCGGTTACCGTGAACTCGCGCTTCAAGGCCGCGGCGCCCTTGCGCGTCAGCGCCCGGAGGACGTGGCGCCCCGCGGCGAGCCGCACGTCGTACCGCCGCCAGCTGCGGCCGTAGCCGGCGAAGAAGGTCCCCTCCGCCACCTTCACGCCGTCTATGGTGACCTTGACGTCGACCGGGTTGACGTTGAAGCTCTGGTTTGCGACGTATAGCGTTAATTTATGGAACGGCGCGTCGCGCGCAAATGCCCCGGCCGCGAAGGCCAGGGCCGACAGTCCTATACAGAGCAGTTTTGTCCCCATAATTCCCGAGCGGCGGTTCCGGCCGCTAAGGCCTCAGCCTCTCGAACAGCTTCTCCTCCCAGTCGTCCTCGGGCGGCGGCGGCCGGCGTTTTCGTAGGGCCTGACCTTTAGGTCTGGCCGCCGCTTATCATATTAATAAATGATTTCGGTGGCCGCACCTGAAGGTACGGCCCTACGCCTTACGGCCTTAACCTCGCGAACAGCTTCTCCTCCCTGTCGTCCTCGAGCGGCGGCGGCCTACGTTTTCGTAGGGCCTGACCTTTAGGTCTGGCCGCCGCTTTTTAGTGGGTGCGGTTGGAGGTACGGTCCTACTTGTTGCATACCAAAACCGAGTACAATATGTCCGGCACCGAACATACGAACGATCCGGAGTATGGATAAGAGGCCGCGTCATCCGTTAAACCGCGGCGGGCCGGATTAGCTAAAATGTACCGCGCGACGGCTAAAGAGTCTTCGGCTTCGCGGAGTATGCGGTCGTAGTAACCCCGCTGCCACAACGGCTTTCCCGCCGAGCGTTTATACCGGTAAGAACTCTTCTGTTTGAATATGCGGACGAACTCGCGGAGGTTGCTCGTAGCGCCCCCTTCAAGGAGGAGGTGGGCGTGTTCAGGCATGAAACAATAACAGAGTACGTCGAAGCTGTATCCGCCGGCGGTTTCGGAAAGGGCCCGGATGGTTTCTGTGACCGTCCACTGGTCCGCGAAAAAAGGCTTTTCCATATACGCCGTTAACGTTATGAAATACCGATACGGCCCGCGGTATTCGAACCCCGATAGCCGGGGGGAGGCGCGCCGTGTTCCGTATTTTGGGCCTCGTGGGCTGGTCATGTTTTAATTAGCTATACTCTAAAATGCCGGGGCACATATTTTTATTTTATCGGTGGCCGCACCTGAAGGTACGGCCCTACGCCTTACGGCCTTAGCCTCGCGAACAGCTTCGCCTCCCAGTCGTCCTCGGGCGGCGGCGGCCGGCGGCGATACGAGACGACGGCGAAGATGAACGTCCCCAGCAGGACGTAGCCGATTATCCCCTCCGCGACGACTAAGAACATCACGTCCGGGCGGTCCTCCTTGGGAAGGATGTCGCCGAAGCCGAGCGTCGTCAGCGTATTGCCGCTGAAGTAGACGTAGTGGTACCAGCTTAGCTCGCGGTCGTCGAGCTGGTACTCGACGCCGGGCTCCGGGTAGCGATACAGCAGCGCGAAGCCCCCCAGCACGACGACGACGATGAAGACGAAGAGGCGCGCCAGGCCGGAGGCCGATTGGCCGTGCCCCGCCACCAGCCACACGAGGTACTCCGCCGCCCACGCCCCCCACCGGCGGTTGAGGCGGTCGCTGACGCGGCGGTAGAGCAGCTGCTCGGGGTAGAGGCGGCGCGCCGCCTGCTGCCGGTCCGCGGCTATGAGGCGGCGCCGCGTGTAGGCGCTCCCGCGCTCGGTGTACCGCGTCGCCTCCCGCGCCTCCTCGCACCGCCTCGCCTCCCGCCAGATGGCGCGGAACCTCTTCCGGAGGTCGCGGGGGACGTTGCCCTCGGCCGCCGCGGCCGCCACCTCCTCCAGCAGCTTCGTGAGGTCGCCCTTCCAGTCGCGGCATTCGTGATCGTTGCGAGCCATCGTTTATGCCTCGTTTTAGGCTTCTTCCGCGGCGCCGGCCTTGCCGGGTTGCTTTTCCCAAGGGGAGACCCGGGACGAGCTTATGGCCGACGTCCGCGAGGCTATAGAAGGTTATCTCCTCACGGGGGGATAAGGTAAATAAACCTATCGTAAAAGTAACCGGCTTTGGGCCGGTTTTTAAATCTTACTCCTTATTCGGGGTTGGCTTTCGCGGAACTCGGCCTTTATGTCCGGCCGCCGCGTTTACATCCCCAACTCCACCTCCGCCAATTTCCCTCGCGCTTCGTCTATTACGACGAGGACGCCGCCGTCCCCGCCGGCGAGCTGCGCGTTGGCGTTCAGGAACTCGATCCCGTAGATGGTCCCGTCGGGCGCTACGTCGACGTTCATCTCCTCGCTTACCCTAATCGTCTCTACCTCTTCCGTCTTCGCGTGAAGGGAGATGTATGCGACGTTATATTTCTTGTCGATTGTGATCTTCATAACGGCTCCTTAGTAATAACGGACGACGACCGTAATTACGAGCCAATCGGGGCCTTCGCGGACCGCGATGGCCTCTACTTGTTTCGCCGCGTAAGGCCGGCCTCGCCGGACGCCGGTTTGGTCGAAGTTACGTCTGAACCCGTGACGGCCGAACTTCGCCGGGAACGACTCCCCCGCGGATAAGGTCGCTACGACCTCCTCTTCGGTCGCGCCGCGTTCGGCCATGCGTTCGCGTGCGTGCGGGTGGATCCTGATTTCCATTGCGGAGATAAAGGGGCTCTTTACGTTTTTATGATATCACAATTTAAGCCGGCCGTAAATACGCGGCCCGTCGATTTTGCGGGAACCGCACCTAAAGGTACGGCTCTACGTTTCTTCGCCCGGCTCTTCGGGCTGCGCCGTCTCTGGCGGCTCGGGCCGGCAGACCTTCAGGAACTTGCAGGTGCCGCAGCGCGCCGGGTCCTCGGTGCGGACGAACTGTTCCTCGAGCAGCGGGACGTTGTTCTCGACGTCGTCGAGGAGCGCGCGCATGTCGTCGAACGACGCCCGCATCCTCGTGAGCGTCGATTCTAAATCTTCGGGCCGGACCGGGAACTCGCGTTCGTCGTCGTGGTAGAGGTTGTACTCGCGGGCGACGACCGCCGCGGGGTCGGCGCGCCAGCGGTGGCTGGCGTACAAAGCGTAGCAGCTGAGCTGCAGCGACGTGTCCTCCGTCAGCCGCTTGCCGGTCTTCCAATCGTAGATGATTACGCGCTCGCCCTCGCCCCGGTAGGCGCAGTCCAGCTTGACCCACACCTTGACGCCGTCCAGAAAGAAGTGGGCCCACTCCTCGGCCTCGAGCCAGGCCTAGCGCGGCAGCTCGCACAGCCGCTCGTACACCGCCGAGCCGTAGAAGGTCCGCAGGCACTGCTCGACCTGTTGGGCGGCGTCCCGCCAGTCGTCCTCGCCCCGGCCGGTCCCGTACTCGTGCTCGAACAGCGCGCAGCTCTTGGGACGTTGGCGGTAGCGGCCGTGCCAGCTCGAGACGTACTCCTGGCGCATCCGCTTGAGCGTGACGTCGACGACGCGGTCCACGCCCAGCCCCGGCTGGCCCCAGCGCAGGTTCTGGATGGTGTGGTCGATGCAGTTGTGGACCTTCTGGCCTATCCAAGCCGGCAGCGTCGCGAGGTTCTTTAGGACGTATATCTCGCGGGTGCGCGCCGGCGCGTCCCCCAGCCATCCTCCCCAGAAGGCGTAGTATTCGAAGTAGTACTTGCGGGGGCACCGGCGCAGGACGCCGTGGCGCGATTTCGACCAGGAGAATTCGTTTTTCAACCCACCCATAACGTCAGTATTGTAATAGCCGTGGGCGCCGGGCGCAACCCATTTCCGGCGCCTCAATTGTTATTAAACCAAACCCGGCGAGGAGGGGTCGTAATATCCGAGGGCGCGGCCGCGAGAATGCTTTCATACGTTCGTTCCCCTTAACGTAATGGGCGGCCCGCGCCCGGCGGCTTGCCCGGAAAGGAGTAGCGGTATGAAGGCGCACCTGGTAGCGGTATTGTGCGTGGCCCTGGCGCCCGCGGCGGCGCTCGCGTTGTCGGATTATTTGGACGAGTACGTCGACGAGGTAACCGACGAGCTGGAGGAGTGGGGCATCCCGGTGGGCGGCGAGACGGACCAACCGGCGGCCCCCGACCAACCCGAAGCCCCGGACGGCGCCGCCCCGCCGGAGTCACCGGCTACGCCGGAGGGCCCCGCGACCAAAGTTAAGACCGAGTACGCGCCGTACGGCGACGAAGGAACGACGTTGTTTATAACCTCCTCGCCGACGGCCGCGCCCGTTAAGGTCGACGGCCGCGACGTCGGGTCTACCCCCACCTACTTCACGGACATTCCGCCGGGCCGGCATTACGTCACGGTCGGCAAAGTCTCCGACGAAGTGGAGCTCAGGGCGGGAGGCGTAACCCACCTCGACGTGTACTACGCTACTCTGCCGTCTAACGCGGACGCGCCGACGGCCACGGCCGGTAAATACGTGGATAACCGGGACAACTATTTCGAGCTCCATATCGGCAACGACTAGGTAGTTTAGTTATTACGAATCGAATTCGAGTGGTAAGGCGCGCTCATTGGGGCGCGCCTTTTACTTTGCCAACGAGCGTCGATTATGTTATATATAAAATATAATAAGCGGGTGTAATTCAGGGGTAGAATGCAAGCTTCCCAAGCTTGATGTCGAGGGTTCGAATCCCTTCGCCCGCTCATCGCAAGGCGTCGGGCGGCGCGGCCCGGCGCCCGCTGCATAACGCGCTATGAAGAAGTTCACCGGCCAATACGACGAAATACTGCGCGGCGCGCTACTGCTGATATTGCTGGCGCTGCTCGTCTGGCACTACCTGGCCGCGGTGACGGACGTGCTGACGCCGCTCTTCCTGGCGCTGCTTGTCGTGGTCGTAACGTTCGGGATGCGCATAAAGTGGGCGCGCGGCGTCGGATACTTCGTCGCCGGCCTGGCTGTGGTCTGGTTCCTCTCGCTCATCTGGAAGTTGTTGTTCCCGTTCGTGGCCGCGTTCGTTATCGCGTACCTGTTGTCGCCGATTGTCAGAGCGTTAGCGGATCGCGGCGTCCCCCGTGGCCTCTCGGCCTTCGTTTTAATATTACTCGCGCTCATGGCCATAGCCGCGGTGCTGCTAATAATCGTCCCGCCCATAATCGGCCAGATAACCAGCCTGGTGGCGTCGCTGGATTATTTGCCCGGGCAGATAGGGGCGGTTTCAGAAAAAGTTAACGCTTGGCTCTCGTCGTTGGAGGACTACGAGCCGTCGCCGTACGCGAAACCGATTATAGACAACCTCGTCTTGCGCGCCCAGGACGTCTTCGCGGCCCTTTTCGAGCGGGCGCTGGCCTTCGTCACGTCGTTGTCTCAACTCGCGACCCACATCGTCAACATCATCATCACGCCCATCTTCACCTTCTACCTCCTGCGCGACATGCCGAAGATAAAGCGCTGGGTGAGAGAGCGCGTACCGCGGCGCTTCCTCGACGAGGCCGTCGAAACGTATCACGAGGTCGACCGCGTCCTGGCCGGCTTCATCCGCGGCCAGTTCATCGTCTCGACGACCGAGGCCACGTTTATCGGCGTCGGCCTGACCGCCATCGGCGTCGAGTACGCGCTCCTTTTGGGGATATTCGCGGGCTTCGCCAATATGGTGCCGTACGTCGGGACGTACATCGGCGGCGTTCCGGCGCTGGTCGTGATCCTGTTGGGGCCGGACGTGGGAGGGCGGTTGGTATTGGCGTTAATATTGTACGTGGTGGTGAACCTCTTCGACGGCTACGTTTTGGCGCCGCGCATAGTGGGCCGGCGCGTGGGTTTGCACCCCGTCGTCACGATGATCGCGATGCTGGTGGGCGCGAAGTTCTTCGGCGTGGTGGGCTTTTTAGCCGCGGTCCCGGTGACGGCGACGTTGAAAATATTGGGCAAAAAGCTCGAGCGGCGGTACCTGAAGGGTTCTTTTTACAAGCGGCCGCCCGAGGCCGAGGACGCCCGCGGCTCCCCGTAACGGGGGGCTTTTTCGTAACGGCTCGATTGACATAGGACTTTAGTTTTCATACTATAGAATTTCGCGAGGTCGTACGCGATTATGGATGATGACTTGCGAGGGCTAATAAGGGCGGATTTCGACCGGCTCCTCAAGCGCGAGCGCCTCGACGTCTCGGCTGCGGTCGAGCGCCTTATATTGGTCCAGACGGTGGAGGGCCACGCCCACAATGGCCACGGCGAGTTCAGGCCGCGTCGCTTCGTGGATGTAACCACCGCGGACGTCGTCCGGGCGCTGCGGCTCGACGCGACGAAGGTCAAGCGCGCGCGCCAGAAGTTGATAGACGACGTCTTCGGCTGGGCCGAGCGCGCCATGGCCGGCGACGACGCGACGGCGCTCGCCGACGCCGACGGCAAGCCGCTGTTGTCCATCCCGTTCCTGGCCGATTTCGCGGTCAACCCCGGGGCGGTTCTGCGCGGTATATATATCGGCGGCAAGCGCGACAACTCGGACGTGCGGGCCGCGGTGGAGGCCGATACCGGCGTCACCATCGGCGGCGGTTCGTGCTACGTCGTGAACGCCGACGTCATGCGCGAGATGGGCCTCGACAGCGAGACGTTGGCTCACAAGCCGCACGAGGACGAGATAGAGGAGTTTCGTAAAAACGGCCTAATCGTCGAGCTGCCGCCGGAGGATGTGGACGACGACCGGCACCGGTACCTGTATATCCGCGACCGGGCCGGCCCCGGCCACTCGGACGACGCGGCCTTCGTGCTGTCGGGCGTGATTTGGGGCGTGGACTGCGCGTTGGGGGTCTTTTTGGCCGACGCCGTCGATACCCTCGAGAAGTACTCCGAGAAGTATACCGACCAGGACGACGAGCTGAGCGCGGCCATCGCAGCCAGCGACGCCTACGACCCGTCGTGGGAGCGCGACCTGAAGGACATAACGTACCTGTCGGCCGTGCCCGACGGCGACGACGACCTCGTGCCGGACTCGTCGCTGCGGTATTTCCTGCGGGTGGACGTGGACGTTAACCGGTGTGCTCTCCAAAACCACCTCGACTTCATCGCCGGCCGCCCCACCGTGCCGATGGTCGTGGGCTTCGACCGCGTCCTGAGCGTAAAGTTCTACCGGTGGGCGCGCGAGCGGTTGCTGGAGTACGAGGCGCGGCTCGAGGTGCCGGCGCGCGCCCCGGCGGCGTTGCGTTCCGTCGCGGGCGTGGTGGACCCGAGCTTCCTAACGGTAAACGTGAACGACGCCCCCGAGAAAGTAGTGGAGGCGTTCGCGAACTCGGCCGCCGAAGTGGCGGTCGTCGTGGACGACGACGGCGCGGTGGTAGGGACCGTCCGGGCGGCCGACCTGCTGCGGTTTTTATGGGGGCGGCGCGAGCTATGATCACGCGCGACGAACTGAAGAAGAACCGCCTGTTCCGCGAGTTCTCCGGCCAGGAACTCGACATGGTCCGCATCGTAGTCGACGAGGGGATATACGACGACGGCCGGTTGATTATCAAGGAGGGCGGCCCGGGCGAAAGGCTCTACCTCATAGACGCCGGCAAGTGCTCCGTCACGACGCAAATATCGGGCGCCGGGACCGAGGAGATCAAGCTCTTGGGGGAGGGCGATTTCTTCGGCGAGATGTCGCTCATCGAGGCCGCGCCGGTTTCGGCGACGGTATACGCCCGCGGCCGCTGCCGCCTCTTGTGGATCGACCGCAAGGCGTTCGACCGCTTGATAGCCGAGGACATGCCGGTGGCCAATAAATTGCTCAAGGCGATAATACTTACCCTCTGCGAACGCGCCCGCGACACGACGGCGAAGATCGAGGGCTATTACAAAATGAGTCAATTTTAAATCGTACCGTGGAAGACCGGATAAAAATACTGGCCGAGTGCGAGCTCTTTAAGACGCTGCCGCCCGAGGCGTTGGAGATGGTGGCCGCGCGGTGTTACGAGGGCGAGGCCGAAGCGGGCGAAGCTCTCGTCGTGGAGGGGAAGCCGGCCGACGGCCTTTACGTCATCGTCGAAGGGAACGTCGACTACATAAAGAAGGTGGACGAGAAGCGGGGGCTGGTCCTCTTCCGGTGGCGGCCGGGGGACGTTTTAGGTTTGGATCCCGTAATGGACGGCAAGGAGCATTACGTTACGGCCGTGGCTGCGACGCCGGTAAAATTTTTACGGATCTTGCCGAAGGATTTGTGGGCGGTGTGCGCTGCGGACCCGCTTTACGAACACCGCTTGTTTGGGCAAACGCTGCTCATCCAGAGCTCCGGCCTTCGCCAGACGACGCTTCGCCTACGCGAATTCCTGGCCAAAATAATCAAGTAGCCGGGCGCAACGTGTGGCCGAATCGGCTGCGGTCCGTTTAGCGGTCACCTTGGCCCTTTTTGGGGGCCAAGTCCTTTATTTGGATTTTTTCGCGTAGGCGGCGTACGCGCGTCGCCGCGACGGGGCCGGAGCGTAAGGCCGGGGCCTCGGGCCGGCTCGGCCGCCGGTAAAGCCGAAATGACGTCGAGCGAGGAAGACCGCGTTTCCGAAAGCGAAGGGCTGGAGCCTAAACGTCGACTCCGGTCCGCGGCGAGGAAGCCGGCGGGGCGCGAGTACGCGGAGGCGATACTCATCGCCGTCGTCGTGGCGTTCGTGCTGCGCGCTTTCGTCGTTCAGGCTTTCAAGATACCTTCGGGTTCCATGAAACGCACCCTTCTGGTGGGCGACTACTTAGTGGTGGAGAAGGTGAGCTATCGTTTCCGGGCGCCGGCGCGCGGCGACGTCGTCGTCTTTAAATATCCCCACCAAGACAACGAGATGACGGTCGGCAAGTGGTTTCGCGAGACGTACGAGCTTGTCGTCCACCGCCGCCGGGTCCCGCGGCGCGACTACGTGAAGCGCGTTATTGGCGTTCCCGGCGACGTCGTGTTGGGGAACGGGGGGTACGTGTACGCGAACGGCGAGCCGTTGCGTGAGCCGTACCTGTACGACTCGGCGTCCTACGAGTTCGGGCCGTTCAAAGTCCCGCCGGACGAGTACTTCGTCATGGGCGACAACCGCGCCGAGAGTCGCGACAGCCGGCATTGGGGTTTCGTACCGCGCCGGCTGTTAAAGGGCCGGGTGGCGCTCGTATATTGGTCGCGGATCCCGAGCAACTGTCCCAAGCACCGGTCGCGCGTCTCGCGCCTTTACCGGACGCGGCTGGGCGGGACCGAGGGTGGTAAAAGGCCCCGGCGCGTCGAGTACATTTGCGACGCCGGCGGCGAGGTTTTGAAGGACGGCGAGGACGTCCGCCAAACGAGATGGTACCAATTCTGGCGACAAGTACGGTGGGGAAGGGTGTTGTCGGCGGTCCAGTGAGTTGGGCGCGGAGAGCTTTTACGCGCGGGTCGTAGACGTTGGGCAAAAACTTTACAGCACTCTGGTCGCTTTTTATCTCGCTGGCGTTCGCGTCCACGCCGGTCGGCGCCACGGTCATCGAGGACCCCGACGAGGGGGAGGTGGGCGATTTTTTTAAGTACTTCGCGCGCCCCGGCGACGAGGAGTTTTCGGTGGAGGGGGAGGAGGCCGCGGCGTGGGTGGCGAGGGTCAGGGCGGAGCGCGGCCTTACGGCGCCGCTCGAAGCCGTGACGGCGGGCGAGGCGCGGGCCGAGCTCGAGGAGCCGCCGCTCGCGCCGGACGAAGTGCGCTTCGTAGTGGACGAGGAGGCGGGGTGGATAGAATACTTGATCAAGGAGGACACGGTGTCGCTGTACCGCGACGCGCGCGTCTCGTACGGCGAGATGACGCTGACCGCGGACCGGGTGCGGTTCTTCTCGGGCCGCGACCTCCTCGTCGCGGACGGGTATTGCGAGCTGACCGACCCCACCCAGACCATGATGGGCGTACGGATGTCGTACGACCTCGAGACCGGGAAGGGCGTCATATTGCGGGGCGACGCCGATTCGGCCGAGGGCTACTACCGCGGCCGCCGCATAAAGAAGATCGAGGAGAAAACCCTCGCCGCTCAACGGGGTTCGTTTACCACCTGCGACCTGGGCCAGCCGCACTACCGCTTCTGGTCGCCCAAACTCAAAGTCTACGTGGAAGACAAAGTGGTGGCGCGACCGGCGGTGCTCTTCATGGGCGAGGTGCCGGTGGCGGCGGCCCCTTTCTATTTCTTCTCCCTCCGCGAGGACCGCCACTCCGGCCTCCTGCCGCCGTACATACGTTATTCTAAACAAGATAAGCTTACGGTTAATAGCGGTTTCTATTGGGTCATCAATGACTTCTCCGACGCTACTTTCTTATTAGACTATAATGCTTTTGACGGGTGGCGCAAGGGCGCGAACCTGGTATACCTCTACGGCAGCCGGTCCACCGTAAACAACTTCTACGCCAGCCACATGCGGGAGCGCGATGAGGCGATCGAGTGGTGGAAGATTTATTCCTCCCACCGCCAGGACTTCACCGACGACGCCGCGGCGCTGCTGCGCCTCGACCTCCGCAATAGCACGGATTACGACGACGAATTCGACGAAGATTTCGAGATCAGGACCGAACAGCGCCTCGAGTCGTTCGCCAACGTCTCCCAGAACTGGACCGATTACCAACTCTCGCTCGACGCGCGGTTCACCAAAGAGAAGACCGAGGAGGCAGATGAAGGCTCGCCGCAGCCGGCCGTGCTCTTCGCCGAGCCGCCCCACGAGGCCGAGCCGTACGGCGGCACCATCCAGCGGACGAGGGACCCGTTCCCCCGCGTAAACTTCTACGCCACGCGCAAAGAGCTGGCCGAGACGCGCTTCTACTACCAGTACAACGCGAGCTGGGTAAACTACTACGACTTCGAGGAGGCGGGCTCCGTACTCAAGGAGGGGGCGACCGACGTATCGGCGTCGCGGCCGCTAACGCTCTTCCGCTACTTGAGGTTGGACCCCGGCGCCGCCGGCCACGGCTACTGGTTCGACCGCGACAAGTTCGGCCGCAACCATCGCTTCCTCGGCACCTGGGACACCACGGCGAGCGCCTCGACCAAGGTCTACGGCATCTTCGAACGCGGCGATACCGTCTTCCGCCATATCGTCAACCCCACCGTTACGCACTACTACCGGCCGGACATCGACCAGTCGTGGATGGTCACCGGCGGCGCGGTCTACCCCGAGCAGAGCTCGCTCTCGCTCGCGCTGCGCCAATCGTTCGACGTCAAGTTCCCGGAGGAAGAGGAGGCGGAGGAAGAGGCGGAGGCCGCCGCGAAGGGTCGGGCGCGCTCGTGGGAAGACGTCTACCGGCCGGAGCGGACCGGCGCGCGTCGGCCGCGCGGCGAGTCCATCCCGCGGCTGCGCAAGTCCGCGGCGTTGGGAAAGGTGGTCAACCTGGCGACGTGGGATACTACCACCACCTACAACCTGGGGCCGCTCAGTTCCCCGGGCGAGCGGCCTTTCAGCGACCTCGTCAACACCATAGAGGTAACGCCCAACTTCCGCGATTGGTATTTCCTGTCCCACCGGCTCCAGCTAACCAACGACACGTACGACTTCTCCCTCCTCGACCTCGACGCCACGACGACGATATCATTTACGACCGGCCCGTTGGCGCGGGAGGAGGGCGAGCTCGACCAGTCGTGGCGCGAGGCCGCCGACCCCTACGGGAGGCCGCGCGTCCCGGAGGACGAGGACCTCGACCCCAACGTCTACAACATCGATACCATAACGGGCCGGCGGTACGAAGCCGGCGAGGGGATGGGCCGGGGGTGGAACTTCTCGTTCACCCACGACTACAGCTGGTCCGAGGGCTTCGACCTCCACACGTTGAAGGGCGCCGTCTCGTTCGACCTCACCAAGAAGTGGCGCCTGGGCTACGACGCGTACTACGACATCGCGGAAGGGGACCTCATCAGCGAGCACTACCGCGTCTACCGCAACCTCCACCGCTGGGAGGCGGAGGTGCGGATATCGCTGGAGAGAGAGGAAGTCATCTATTGGTTCCAGGTACGGCTTGTCGACATCCCCGAGATAGAACTTTACAGTAGACAGGAGCGGACGTTTTAAAAGAGGCCGGGACGCCGTCAGAAAAGACTTGACTTTCTAAAATTTTGTGTTATAAATACGGCCAAGTAAGCTGAGAGGAAGTATCCCAGATGAGGAACGATATAGCGGCATACCACCCGGAACTCCTTCCCCGTTTAACGCGGGAGGGTAATAATCTTTTCGGGTGGGTTATTATGCCCGTTGCCCGGTGGCGAAGTGTAATTCTTTGAGATTAAAGTGTTTGCGCTCAACGGTTACGCCGACCCACCGACCGAAATCGGTGGGTTTTCGATTTTAATTTTAAACGACAACGGCTCCACGACGGAGATAGGATGACATGAGCGGCAAGAATATAGCGCCAACCCGAGACGAGAAAGAAGGGTTGAAGATGGCGGCCGGGACCTACGAACGCGTCGAACTCGAGCGCGAATTGGACGGATTCTTGGCGGAAGCCATGAACGACGGCAGGCCGGCCCTGAAAGTGGAAGCGCTGACGAAGCGCTTCCCGCGGCCGGAGGGTAAGCGCCGCGGCTTCTGGCGGCGGCGGCCTAAGTTCGCCGCGCTCGCCGCGGTGACGTTTACCGTCGAGAAAGGCGAGATCTTCGGCTTCATCGGCATGAACGGCTCCGGCAAGTCGACGCTCATACGGATAGTCTCGACCCTTCTCATGCCCGACGAGGGCCAGGTCGAGGTCTTCGGCGTCGACGTCGAGGGGAATCCGGCGCGGGTGCGCGAGCTCATCAACCGCGTCGCGGTGGACGCGGCGTTCTTCAAAGTCCTCTCCGGCTCTGAGAACCTGCGCTACGCCGCCCGCCTTTACGGCCTGAGCCCCCGCCTGGCGCGCGAGCGCTACGACGGCCTACTCACGCGCATCGGCTTCGACCCCAAGCGGCTGAGCGACCAGATAAAGAGCCTGTCGCGCGGAGAGCGCCAGAAGGTGGCGGCCGCCCGGGCGCTGATGACGGCGCCGGCGCTGCTGTTGTTGGACGAGCCGACGACGGGCCTCGACCCGCGCTCCAAGCGCGAAGTGCAGCGCGTCATCCGCGAAATGCGGGAAGAGGAGGGGACGACGGTCCTGCTTACCACGCACGACATGGAGGAGGCCGAACGCCTCTGCGACCGCGTCGGCATACTCCACGAGGGTCGGATCGTCACCATCGGGACGCCGGCGGAGTTGACGGCGCGCGCCGGGGGAGCCGGCACGACGCTGGAGGACGCCTTCTTAAAATTCACCGGTGCCGAGTGGCTCGGCGACGAAAACGGCGCCTAGCGCGCCGGCTGGAGCGGATCGATATGACTATCAAGGTTCGAGCGTTAAGGGAATTCTGGTGCAGCATCGGCTTCGCCGAGCGCAACTTTATGCTGGTGAAGCGCTACGCCGGCTGGGAGGCGGTGTTCCTCACCTACACCGTCGTGAGCGCGCTGACCATCGGCCTTATCGGCGTCGGTACCGGCGACCAGCAGCTCGTACTGTTCCTGGTCATCGGCGCGGTCCTGTGGGGCTACCTTTCCATCCTCTTCCACGAGGTCAGCGAGTGCATCGCCTGGGAGCGGGGGGAGGGGACGCTGGAGTACACGTTTATGGCGCCGGTGAAGCGCTTTACGCAGTTGATGGGCAACGCCCTCTATGCCATAACGTACGGCCTGGGGCGCGCCGCGGTGCAGCTTCTGGTGTGCGCGCTGTTCTTCGGCATAAGCCTGGCGGGCGCCAACTTCCTGACGGCGGCGGTCGTGCTCGTTGTCTCGAGCCTGCCGTTTTTGGGGTTGGGGCTCGCTTGCGCCGTGTTGCCGCTGCTGTCGCGGGAGCGCGGCTCGCAGGCCACCCACATCTTCCAGGCGTCCATCCTGCTGGTGTCCGGCGTCTACTACGACGTGAGCGTGCTGCCGTCGTGGCTTAGGCCGTTCTCGGTGGTCTCGCCGGCGACGTATACGCTGCGGGCGATGCGGGCAGCCGTTATGGACGGCGTGGGGCTGGCCGACGTCGGCAACGAGCTCCTCATACTCGTAATTTCGGGCGTGGTCCTGATACCGGTCGGCTTCGCGTGCTTCGTCCTCGGCGAACGCTGGGCCAAGAAGACGGGCAAGCTCAAGATCGAGGGATAACCATATAGGGGCCGACCTTTAGCCCGGCCCGCAACAAAGGTAAAGGGCGGCTTCGCTTGAGGCCGCCCTCTTATTTTTATTGAAATTTAGTAGATTTCGGCGGATAATATTTCCGCGTTGCAACCCTTAGCTTGGGAGTCTATAAAACCCGTATTAATTTCACGGAAGGTTTTCGATGAATTTGCCGGAATTTTATCTTTAATAACGTAAGTAGCCAAACCACACTTATCGCGACCCCCTGAATAATAAGTAAACATGAGACCGATATTTTTTATAGTAAACTTGTTGTTATTTCTTATGGTTACTTTATGTATGCCTATCCTTCCGAACCCTCCTAAATACCAGCTTTGTTTGATTAGTTTTACGTACGCTACCGGGTTAGCCTTCATACTTTCTAATTCTGCGCGTTCCTTCTCGATTCGTTGTTTTATTTCGGCCCTTTCTTTTTCCAATTTCGTGAGGGTTTTATTAATCGAATCCCGTTTTTTCTTTGAAGCGTCTAATCTCGTTTTAAGGCCGGGGAATTCCGCGTATAACTCGTATGCTTCTTCGAAATTTTTAACAGCATCATTAGCTTTTAATGATGCCGTTCGTAGTTTCTCGTATTCAGCAGTATCTTCTTTTGCTTTAGCGTATTTAAAGGAATTAAGGATTTCGTTAGCTTCGCGCAAAGCAACCTCGGCCTTCTCGTTTTTTGGCCAAGCGCGGCAATAACGGAGATTTTTCAAATCTTCGCCGGTAAGTTTATTTATTTCATTCGCTTTTTCTAAGTACGTTGACGCTTTTTCATATTCTTTGGATTCTAAATACTCTTTACCTATGAGTACGGTTACCCTTGCGATGTCCTTTTTAAATTCCCCGTGAGTATCTGCTTTTTCGTAATGGCTTAAAGCATTTTCTAGTTCGCCTTTTTCCTCGTACTCTTTAACTATAAGGACATTTATCCTCGTTATTTCCTTTTTAGAATCCCTGTAAGTACCCGCTTTTTCGTAATAGTTTAAAGCATTTTCTAGTTCGCCTTTTTCCTCGGCTTCTTTAGCGAAATTGAACTCTTTTTCGTACGCGGCATTTCTAACTTCCTCTAACTTTTTTTCTGATTCTTTGAAATCTCCGAGGGCCGAATATTTTTCTATTGCCTCGTCGTACTTGCCAGCATTGAAGTCTACTTCCGCGGATTCGTAAGTTTCAACGTTCTCCCGGTGAGTCAAAATAGCGCCGAATATTATACAAACGCCCATACTAATACCTAAAACCCCAGCTATGATAGCGGTTACTATCACGCCGATCTTTAACCTCTTATTCCTTATCTCTGCCTCCTTAGCTTTTATTTCGTTTAAACAATCGTGGCAATAATGCTCGTTCTTATGCGTATTTTCACAATCAAGGCACAGGTATTTGCCGCAACTCGCGCATTGGACGTAGGCCGGCTTTTCCGGGTGTTTCGAACAGGGTACGTTTCGTTTCCTTATTTCCTCGGCGTTTTTAAGTTTAGGTAAAGCGGCTTTACAATTACGATTTCTACACTTTTCCGCCGTTAGCTTATTCTCGGTTCCACAATTGGGGCAGGTCCTAACTAACCCCTCGTTTTTTAAATTAAAGATTTCTTCCTCAACGGTTTTATCGTAGCATTTCTCGCAGAGTTTTATTCCTTCGTACCAATGTTCCGGGCACGTTACAACGCCGCAATTACTACATAAGTAGAATTGCTGTCCCGGATACCTCGACTTACCGCATATTTCGCATTTAACTACTTCCGGTATTTCTAACTTTAGTTTAGCGTCGATGCCCTCCATGAGTACCGTTGCGCATTTTTTACAATACGACTTGCCTTGTATTTCGAACTCGCATAAGTCGCATATATGCGTTTTACAACTAACGCAAACGCCTTTGATTTCTTGGCCGGGGTGTATCGTGCAATCCATTTCGTTTTCTCCCTACGTTATTAAAGATATAATAGTAGCGGCGGCTATTATTATAGCGCACAATAGTAAAAAAGTACCGCAGCCGCACCCTAGGCAACTGGGCTTCGGACGGGCGGCTGCGGCAGCGGTAACCTTTTGCTGTTGTTCTATCTTTTTAAGTCGTTCTTCCTCTGCTTTTTCTTTTTCCCTTTGTTCCTTTTTCTCTTTTTCATCTCCGTAATTATTTATTATTTCGTTCGCGCAATACTCACATACGTTTTTCCCTCTAATTTCTAACAAACAGTCGTCGCAAAAAGCGTTACCGCATTCGTTACATACTTCGTCCGTATCTACTTGCGGGTGGTTTTTACACTTCATTACCATTCCTCCTAACCTTGTTATTAAATAATATATTTTTGCTTATGTCAATAAAAAAGGCGGCTCCGCTCGGCGCCGCTTTTCCATTTCGGTACCGCCGTCGCTCCGCCTAGAGGATTCTATATATAAGGCCGAGCGATGTCGCGACGAACTGGTCGTCGTACGTTTTGTGTACGGGCGCGTCGATCGCGTTTTTGGGAGCGGACCGCCGCGAGCGTTGAAGAGGTGGGAGGCGCTTACGTCGGCGTCGGGCCTTGGTCGTACTTGCGGCCCGGGCGTCGTTGTGTTATCTTTCTGCGACGTAAAGGAAGGCCAAATGAGAAAAGTGATTTTTACCGCCCTGGCGGTGGCCGCGTTAGGCGCGGCGGCGTTCGGCGCCGAGGAAGAGCTCGAGCTGGCGACGGCCTCCCTCGACGAAATAGTCGCCGCGGCCCGGGGCGCGTACCGAGCCGGCGACGAAGAGCGGTTTAAGGGATTAGTCGAGGCCGCTTCGGCCAAATTCGCGCCGGCGGACGTGTATTTCGCTCTCGGCGGCGTTTTTCTGGAGGGCGAGGAGCCGGACTACGAAATGGCGGTGGCCGCGTACGAGGAGGCGCTGCGGAAAGTCGAACCCTCGGAGCGCCTCGAGTACCCGGGGGTTTTCTACAATATGGCGTGCTCGTACGCGCGCCTGGGCGACGCCGGGAAGTCGCTCGACTGTTTGCGGGCCACCCTGGACGCGGAGCCGCTTTTCGTGCGATACGCCCGCGGCGACGAGAACCTGGCGTTGCTGCAGGGCGACGAGGCGTTTCAGGATTTAATCGCGCGGGCCGAGAAGCGGGCGGCCGAAGAAGAAATCGCGAACATGACGGTCAAACCGGGGCAGGCCGCGCCCGTTTTTACGTTGACCGATATCTACGGCCGGGAATACCGCCTGGCGGATTTTAAGGGCAAACCCGTCGTATTGAATATTTGGGCGACGTGGTGCCCGCCGTGCGAGTACGAGATTCCCGACATTATAAATTTCGCCCGCGACCACGCCGGCGACGTCGCGGTATTGAGCATCTCGGTGGATGAGCCGGGTACGGACGTAGCGGCCTTTGCCGAGGAGTACGGCATAAACTACCCGGTGCTGCTCGACGACGGCGAGGCCGCGGATAGCTATATGGGCGCCAAGCCGGGGATTCCCCAGACCTATTTCGTCGACGACAAGGGCGTCGTGCGGGGTCATATCTACGGCGCCGCCGAACGGGACCTCTTCGAGGAACGGCTCGAGCGGCTCGTTTCATCCGAACGTGAGTAATAATGGTTGTTGCGTTTTCGTCGCCGCGGCGGCCGTCGTCGCGGCCTTGGCGTGCGGCGGGAATCCGCCGGCGGCGTGGGATGTCGTTCCTTTCGAGAATAGGGCGTGGGGAATAAAGTTGGAATATCCCGGCGAATGGGAGGCCCGGGCCGGCAGGGGTGTTGAGCCGTTGATCCTGGAGGCGCGGGCGCCGGGGGCAAAGGAGACCGTCGGCGCCGGCGTGAGCGTAGTGGGCGCGTGGTCCGCGGCGCCGCTCGAGGTCGTGGCGTCGTCCTTCGAGCGCAAAATTGCCGCGGCGGGCGGCGTATGGGCGTCGGACGCCGAGATAGGCGGCCGGCCGGCTAAGGCGTTCGAGTATTACGCGACGCGGGGCGGCGAGCGCGTGTGGACGCGGGCCGTCGTCGCCCGCGGCGACGAACGTTATTACTTCATTACTTTCGCGGCGTACGAGCCGCAGCGCGAGACGGCGCGGCCCTACTTCGACGCCATCGAGCGGTCGATCGAAATCCGCTGAGCGGCCTTAGCGCTTGTCGCGTGTTGCGTGCGGGGATATATCCGCTTGCGGCTCGCGGCGATAATTGGTAGGATAAATTCGGCCGGGGTATTTCGCGGTCGAGTTCGTAGCGTTAAAAGTTAAACGGAGGTGCGGGATGAAGTTTAAATGGTACGGACACTCCGCTTTCGGCATCACCACCGCCGACGGCGTACATATTTGCACCGACCCGTACATTCCGGGCTCGTACGACGGCGCCATCGGCTACGGCGCCATCGGCGACGCGTACGACGTCGTGCTGCAGTCGCACGACCACGACGACCACGCCGGCGCGGGCGACCTCAGCGGTACGCCGGTCGTAGTGCGCGGCCCGGGCGAACACAAGGTCAAGGGGATCACGTTCGTCGGCACGCATACCTACCACGACGAGAGCCGCGGCAGCGAGCGCGGCGAGAACACCGTCTTCACGTTCGAGGCGGACGGCATGAAGGTCGCGTTTCTGGGCGACCTGGGCCACGTGCTTACCGACGAGCAGCTCGAGGTTATCGGGCCGGTAGACGTTCTGCTCACGCCGGTGGGCGGCTTCTTCACCATCGACGC
Source organism: Candidatus Zixiibacteriota bacterium (assembly GCA_030613505.1). Lineage (GTDB taxonomy): Bacteria > RBG-13-66-14 > B26-G2 > WVWN01 > WVWN01 > WVWN01. The sequence continues at coordinate 61,678 of JAUWLW010000005.1, read as the reverse complement.
CGCGACGGCGACCAAGGTGGCCGAGCAGCTTAAGGCCAAAGTAATAATCCCCATGCACTACAAGACGGACGCGTGCGGCTTTCCGCTGGCGACGGTGGACGACTTCGTGGCCGGGAAGGCGAACGTGGAACGCCCCGGCGCCGCGGAGGTCGAGATAACGGCGGCGGACCTGGCGAACCCGCGCGTTATCGTTTTGGATTACGTAACATAGAAGAGGGTAACCGCAAGCGTAACGACGCCGGCCGCGGCCGCGAGCGGGCCGGTACGGTGCCGAAGGGGACGATATGCGCGAGATTACCGTTGACAAGATCGCCGAGAAGGTCAAAGATTTGTGCATCGACGCCGGGTATAATCTGCCCGCCGATACGGTCCAGGCGCTCAAGGATTCCCGCGAGAAGGAGGAGTCGCCGGTAGGAAAGCAGATCCTGTCGTCGCTTTTGGAGAACGCCGAAATAGCGGCCCAGGGAGAGTACCCGCTGTGCCAGGATTGCGGCTTCGCCGTCTACGTCGTAGAGCTCGGCAACGACGTCCACGTTACGGGCGGCTCGCTGCGCGACGCCATCGACGAGGGTACGCGCCGCGGGTACGACGAGGGCTACCTCCGCAAGTCCATCGTCGTCCACCCCGTCGTCGGCAAGAATACCGGCGACAACACGCCCTCCATAATCCACATAATCTCGACGAAGGGCGACGAGCTCGTCATCCACCTCGCCCCCAAGGGCGGCGGTTCCGAGAACATGAGCCGCATCAAGATGATGAAGCCCGCGGACGGCCGCGACGGCATAATCGACTTCGTCGTGGAGGCGGTGCGCGAGGCGGGGCCCAACCCGTGCCCGCCCATCGTCGTCGGCGTCGGCATCGGCGGGACGTTCGAACACTGCGCGTTCCTGGCGAAGAAGGCGCTCTTCAGGCCGCTGGGCCGGCCGGCGGAGGACCCCTGGAACGCGGAGCTCGAGAAGGAACTCCTGGAGCGCGTCAACAAGCTCGGCATCGGGCCGATGGGCTACGGCGGCTCGACGACGGCGCTGGCGGTCCACGTCGAGTCCTTCGGTCGCCACATCGCCTCCTTCCCGTGCGCCGTCAACATCAACTGCCACTCGGCGCGGCATAAGACGGTCGAGGTCTGATACCCTTTTAACCTCGGAAGGCGGAAGCGAAACGGGGGATAGGGTGCTTTCGTAGGGGACGACCTTTAGGTCGGCCCACCGTATTTACACGGCGGTCCCTAGAAGCGTCCGGACATATTATATTGTATTGGTGGCCGCACCTAAAGGTACGGCCCTACGAAATACGGTCAAAACCAACTGCCACTCGGCGCGGCATAAAACGGTGGAAGTCTGATACCCTTTTAACGTCGGAAAGCGAAACAGGGGATAGGGTGCTTTCGTAGGGGACGACCTTTAGGTCGGCCCACCTTTTTTCAACGTCGTTGGACAAGGGGCTTAAGCCCCTTGTCAAGGGGGCGGCCGCACCTGAAGGTACGGCCCTACGAATACGGTCCGACAAAACACGGTTGAGATATGATATAATATCGGCGTAGTAATGACGGCCTCCCCGGCGAGGTTTCCCGGGTAGGTTGAAGAGATTAATTATTCAGCTTCGCGTAACGTCGACGGTTGTCGATAGGGTTAAGGAGGTACGAAAACTATGTGCACGCGCAAAGCGTTACGGCTCGTTATCGGCGCGGCGATTACCTTACTACTCTCCGGCTCCGCCCTGGCGTCGGGTTTGGGCGTCGCCGCGTTTTTCGCTCCCGGGAAAGCGGTTGATAAAGACGTGATGGATGCGGGGGTAGGCGCCGGAGCGTTTAAAGCCAGGTTGTCCATTCCCGCGGTGGCCGGCTTCAGGCAAGCGATCGGTTTCGGCTATAGTTATTACTTGGTTACGCGAAATCCCGGTTACACATGGGCGATCTACGCGTTATCCAAAGATACGGCCGTTATATCGGTGACTTACGGCTGGGATTTCGAACGGCGTTTCGGGCCTGTTAAACCGTTCGTAGGCGGCGGCGGCGTATTGGCGGTCGAAGTTTGGGATTCGCCGTTCACCCCTGAGACGGAAAAGGACGTCGCGCCCGGCGTGTACGTTAACGCCGGCATAGAGTATAGGTTAGGCGGCTGGGCGTTTGAGGCCGGGCCCCGGTATACGGTATTGTTTGACGAGCCTGTTGCCGCGGTAGATCTTAACGGTCACTCCCCCGAGGTCCGGGCCGCGCATCGCAGCCAATATGTGGACATATTGGTTGGTTTCGGGTACTATTTCTAGTTCGGTTCGGATTGAAAAAGCGACCCCTTGCGGGGTCGCTTTTTGTTTTTAGGTATGGAGAAAGGGTTCGCGTTACGCCGGCGCCGGCGTCATATCGCGACGGACTCGCGTCTCGGGAGCCGAGGTTCGCCGGCCGTTGCGTATCGACGCGGCCAAAAAAACCTTGACAACGATAACGTATTGTTATTAAAATAGCTTTGAATTCGGATAAAAAGCGGCTTGAAAGGAGTAGGTTCCATGGCCGAGGAAATAGAAGATCCCATCGAGGCTATAAAGAGGCGGAACGAGGAGCGCGCGCGGCGGCTGAAAGAGAGGATCGCCAGCGGGGAGTTCGATAAGTTCGAGACTCCGCTCGAGGAAGTCGACGAATCGTTCGTCCCCGGGCGGGAAGCTATCGAGGCGCCGGAGGGCGATTTCGATTTGAGCTCTTTCCCCGCGCCGCCCGAGCCGTCGGCTATTCCTTTGGACGAGGAGAGGGCGGAGGCGGTCCCGGAGCCGCCCGAGGTGCCGCCTATAGCGCCGCCCGAGATGCCGTCCGAATTCGCGCCTGGGGCCGAAGCCGCGGCCTTCCTCGAGCCCCCGGGGCCTGAGCCGCCGCCCGTCGAGGAGCCGGCCGAAGAAGCGCTCGCCGGTTTGGAATTGACGGAACTCGACCTGGAGGGCGTGGGCGAAGTAATAGCGCCTCAACCTTGGGATACTGCCGAAGTGCCCGCCGTGGAGGCGGAAGCGCCGCCGGCGGAGGAAGAGGTTCCGGCTGAAGCAGTTCCCACCACCGGCCTCGAGATAGAAGTTGGACCCGGCGCCGAAGTCCCGCTCGAGGGACTGGTGGAACCGCTTCTCGAGGAGGAAGTGGTCGCCGCGGCCGAACCGGCCGTTGTAAGCGAGCCTACTTTGAGGGAGGAGGAGGCCGAGGCGATCAAAGTGACGATAGAGGAAGAGTTACGCGAGGTGCCGCCCGCGGCGCCGCCTATGCCGCCGCGGCCCGAGGAGGTCCCGGTCGGCGTGGCGGCCGAAGCGGTACCTGCGCCTCTGGCGGCGGAGGAACCGGTGGCGGAAGAGGAAGCCGAGATATTTATCGAAATCGGCGTCTTGGGCAACAAAGTCCGCATTGAGAGGCGTAATATCACCCTCGCCGCCACGATCGACCTCTTCAAGTCGATAATCGACCGCTATCAAAACAGGTAAGCCCCTCTTTTAAATCCGAAGATAAGCCCCCGCAGCCGCGGGGGTTTTTATCTAGACTTCGCGGGTGCGAATTATACTTGCAATCGAAATTTAGATACTATATTATTATATAATAAGCGTATTTCAGGTCATAAATACGGCGGCGTTTGACGATGAAATTGAGCGGCTGCATATTCGGCGTACCGATGGTAGTTTTGGCGCTGGTAGTTATCTTCTTCGGCGTTCTGTGGATAATGGCCTCCACCGCCCCCGAGGCCGGCGAGCAGGGCGGCAGCCGGTTGGGCGTGGGAGTATGCCTTAACGTCATCGGCCTGTTGCTCATAGCCGGCGCCGGCGTGCTGATGTACCGCTCCTACAAGAAGTACCGGGTCGAGAAACCGCAGACCATCGTCCAGCAAATAGATTTAACGGGGGACCTGTCGCTCGAGCGGTTGAAGTGCCAATCCTGCGGGGCCACGCTGGCGAAAGACAATATCGAAGTCAAGGCCGGGGCCGTGTTGGTAACCTGCCCTTATTGCGGGACGTCGTACGAAATCGAAGAAGAGCCGAAGTGGTAAATCACACTCGCCGTACGCGGTAAATGGACATGGGTCTTAAACGTGGCGCGACAATAGTTTTATATTTGGCGGCGGCGGTAGCGCCGTGGCCCGTCGCGGCGCAGGATTACTACTTCGAGGTCCCGCGCGAGGTAGTGACGGTGGCCGTCAACCAGGATTCATCGTTCGACATCGACTACAAGATAACCTTTCGCAATACCGCGGCCGGCGACCCCATAGATATCGTCGACGTCGGTTTCCCGTCGAACGATTACGACCTCGACTCCATAACCGCCGACATCGACGGCCACGCGCTGTACACCATAAGGCCTTCGGAGTACGTCGACGTCGGCGTCGAGATACCGCTCTCCGGGTACGAAATTGGATCCGGCGACGCGGCTACGCTCCACGTTCACGGCCGTAATTATCGTATGGTCTTCGAGGACTCGGCCGACGAGACGTACGCGTCGGCCGTCTTCAGCCCCACCTGGTTCGGCTCCGATTTCACCACCGGCACGACCCACCTCACGATGGTCTTCGTCTTCCCGGCGGGGGTGAAGGGGGAGCAGACGCGCTGGCACGAGGACGAGGGCGGCGAGCCGACGCAGATGTTCGTTAGGGACGGCCGCGTCTATTACGTCTGGGATTGGCAGCAAGCGTCGCCGTCGGAGCAATATTACTTCGGCATATCGTTCCCGCGGAACGCGGTTGCGGAGGTGCGGTCGCCGCCGCGCTTCCAGTGGCTGGGCGACCTCTTCGCCGGCCTCGTGGGCTTTGCGGTGCAATTCTGCGGCTGCCTGATCCCGATTGCTATTTTCGTACTCATCGCCGTCTTCGGCGTAACCAATCGACGGCGTCGGCGCATGAAGTACCTGCCGCCCAAGGCCAAGGTCGAGGGCGTGGGGATTAAGCGCGGCCTTACCGCCCCCGAAGCCGCGATCCTGATGGAACGGCCGTTGAACGTAATTTTGACCATGGTCCTCTTCGGCTTGATTAAGAAGGGCGCGCTTTCCATGGTCTCCCAGGAACCGCTGAAGCTCGAGAAGCTTCCTTTTAAAGAGAACGGCCTGAGGCCGTACGAGAAAGAGTTAGTCGCCGCGGTCGACAAAGATGGGGCCCTGGGCGAGAAGAAGCTCCAGGACATGTTAGTGTCGCTGATCAAGGCGGTGGAGAAGAAGATGAAGGGTTTCTCCCACCGCGAGACCGTAGAATACTACCGCAAGATAGTGAAGACCGCCTGGCGGTTGGTGGAGGAGGCCGGCACCCCCGACGTCAAGGTCGAGGAGTTTACGAACGGCCTGGAGTGGACGATGCTGGACGACGATTTCGAGGGGCACACCCGCACCGTCTTCGTGGGGTACGACGTGCCGCGGCCCGTATGGTGGGGACGCGTCGCCCCCGCGGCCGGGGCCGGGCCCAAGGGCGTTTCGCTCGATATGCCCACGCTCCCCGGCGCGAGTTTCGCCAACGCCGTCGTGACGCGCGTGGAGGGCATCGCGAACGGCGTGGTGTCGAAGGTGGAATCGTTCACCGGCAAAGTTACCAAGACAACTAACCCGCCGCCTGCGCGGTCGTCCGGCGGTTGGAGCGGCGGCGGCGGCGGCAGCTGCGCTTGCGCGTGCGCTTGCGCCGGGTGCGCCTGCGCCTGCGCCGGCGGCGGCCGCTAAACTTCAAAATTATGGAAGATAAACAGGTCATTTTGGCAAATAAAGGAAGTAATTGTCCAGGATGTAATTCCACCCTCGTTGTAGTCCCTGCTTCGGAACGGGCGAACATTACATCGTGGGTAATTTTAATAGTGGGAATCTTTTTATCGCCTGTACTTATCGGTATCGTTTTAATTATATTAGCTGTAAAAACGGGTTTTACTATTCGTAATCCCGGTTATTTAGATTGCCCCCGTTGCGAATGGAATAGCCTCGCTTATAAATACGAAGTAGTAAGTCCGGAAGCTGTTGGGCCTAAACGATTTTTACCTATGAAAACTACACGCCGGACCGAGGAAAATTTATACGAAAAATTCATCGCCAAACGAAAGCCGCTCCAGCCCGGTATATACCACCTCCGGCGCGACGACGCCGAGTTACATGTTCGCCTTCACCTCCGCCTGAACCCGGGGGGCGACGGCATATTGATGATAAACGCCGCCCGCATACTGCACCTCAACCAGACCGGCGCCGAGATGGCGCGCTACATCCTCGAGGAGTGGCCCGATGACCGCATCGTCAAAGCGATGGCCAAGCGCTACCGCGTGGGCAAAAAGGAGCTGGCGGAAGACCTCCGCCGTTTGCGCGAGACGATAGAGATGATGGCGCGGGGCGACGAGCGGTGTCCCATATCGTACCTGGGCGCCGAGCGGGTCGACCCCTTTACCATCGACGTCGACGTGCCTTACCGGATGGACCTCGCGCTCACGTACGGGTGCGACAACGCCTGCGCCCACTGCTACAACGAGGCCGCGCGCGCGGGCGAGACGCTCAGCACCGAGGACTTCAAGCGCGTCATCGCCAAGGTTTGGGGGCTCGGCATTCCGCACGTGGTGTTCACCGGCGGCGAGCCGACGCAGCACCCGGACCTGCTCGAATTGGTCGAATACGCCGAGGAGTTGGGCGTCGTCACCGGCTTGTTGACCAACGGCCGCAAGCTGAAGGACGCCGACTACATGAACGCGCTGGCCGCGGCGGGCCTCGACCACGTCCAAATAACCATTCACTCCTCCGTACCCGAGACCCACGACAAGATGGTGGGTGCCGACGGCGCCTTCAACGAAACCGTCGCCGGCATCGAGAACGCCGTCGCCAGCCCGGTGTACTTGTTGACCAACACGACGCTCACCACCGAAAACGGCGACGACGTGGAGGAGCTGGTGGCGTTTTTGGCGACGCTGGACGTCGAGCACGTGGCGGCCAACGGCATTATTAACTCCGGCAGCGCGCGCGACGTCGACGTCGGCATTCCGGAGAGCGCGCTCGGGCCCATACTCGGCCGCTTCACCGCGGCCTGCGCCGCCGACGACATGACTTTTATGTGGTATACGCCGACGCAGTACTGCCGCTTCAACCCGCTGACGATGGACCTGGGCGTCAAACAGTGCACCGCGGCCAAGTACAATATGTGCGTCGAGCCCAACGGCGACGTCATACCCTGCCAGTCGTTTTACCAGCCTTTGGGGAATATACTCGAAGACGATTGGGATACGATCTACAACAACGAATTGGCTCGCGAGATACGCGACCGGGAGTACGCGCCCGCCCGATGTCGGGAGTGCCCGGATTTAGAAATATGCGGCGCCGGGTGCCCGCTGTCGGTCAAGTACGAGAGGGTTTTCTGTTGCCCGGACGCCGCGTCCAACGCGGCGTGACGCGAGGGGGGATGGAGATAGCAGGCGACGCCGGCCCGTACCTTACGCCCGACGAGGAAGTCCGCCAGGCGGCGTGGTACGAGGCGCACCGGCGCGAGCTCTACCGACAGCTCGGCTTCCGACGGCTCGAGCGAATATTGGAGGTGGGCTGCGGCAGCGGCGCCGTAACGGCGGAGCTGGCGGCGCGCGCGGCCAAGGTGGCGGTGGGGTTTGACAGGAGGCTCGAAGCGTTGGCGGCGGCGCGTGCCCGGGGGAGTGGCCCGGCCTTCGTCGCCGGCGACGTCGCGGCGTTGCCCTTCCGCGACGGCGTCTTCGACGCCGCGGCGGGGGCGTTCGTGATAACTTGGCTTGCCGAACCGGCGGCGTTTCTGCGGGAAGCGGAGAGGGTTTTGAAGAGCGGAGGCGTGTACGTCGCGGTGGCGGAGCCGGATTACGAGGGCGCCATAGACTATCCGCCTGCGGCCTCGAGCCGCGACGACGTCGTAGAGGCGGTGCGGCGGCGGGGGGGCGACCCGGCCGCCGGGCGGAAGCTTCCGGCCCTGTTGAGCGGCGCCGGCTTCGACGTCTTCCGCTTCGGCGTATTGAATTCGGCGTGGACCACGTCCCGTTGGGCCGAGGAGGAGGAAAAGGAGTTCGAACTTTTGGAGAGGTTGGTCGGGGCGTCGGCGGCCGGCGAGCGTCTGCGCGTTGCGGCGCGGGCGCGCCGGGCGGCGATATCGAAAGGGGAGCGTTGTTACTTTTTACCCATGTTCTTCGCGGCGGCTAGAAAAACCAGTTGAGGAGTTAACGGTAACCATGACAAGGCGAGGTAATCTATGGCGACGTTGCTTTTCGTGATATTTCGGTTGGTCCACTTAATCGCACTACCTTACCCGCAGAGCGAGTTGCTCATCTTCTGTCAACTCCTGGCCGTGGACACCGTCTCGGCGGCGATTATTCTACACATATTACTAACGCGGCGGGCGAGGAAAGGATAACGCCCCTTTCGGGGTTGGAGTTGGACTCAACGAAGCCGGCGTCGTGGCGGAACGCTTCGCGCGTTCGATCACGGCGCCGGCTCGCCTCTTAGCGTCCACGACGAGGCTCCCGTAATTTCCAAGCGTACGAATTCGCCCGGGCGCGCCCGGCCCGCGAAGTTTACGATTTTATTTTCGCTCAACCTGCCGGCGTATTCGCCGGCGTTCTTGCGGCTCGGGCCTTCCACTAAAGCCAGTTTTTCACTCCCTACCATTTTCTCGTTTATTTCCAGCGCAATAGCGCGTTGCCGCGCGCCGACCGTTTGTAGGCGGCGTACTTTTTCGGGGCGAGGTACGTCGTCGGCCAGCGCCGCGGCCGCGGTCCCGGCTCGAGGCGAATACATGAAGACGTACGCGCTGTCGTAGCGTACGCGCTCGACGACGCCGAGCGTAGCCTCGAAGTCGTCCTCCGTCTCGCCGGGGAAGCCGACCAATATGTCCGTCGTCAGGCAAATCCCGGGAACGGCCTTCCGTACCTTCGAGACGACGTCGAGGTAGCGGCTGACGTCGTAGTCGCGGTTCATCGCGCGCAATACGGCGTCCGAGCCGCTCTGCAGCGGAAGGTGGAGGTGCCGGGCGACGTTGCGGCACCGGCCCAACGCGGCTACCGTTTCGTCGTTGACGTCGCGGGGGTGATTGGTGGTAAAACGGAGGAAGACGCCGTCGCACAGCGCGTCGGCCTTTAGGAGGAGCTCCGCGAAGGACGTGCCGCCGTGCCGGTACGAGTTTACGTTCTGACCTATGAGCGTGATGTCCTTAAAGCCGGTTCCGACCAGCTCCTCCACTTCGTGCAGTACGTCGTCGACCGGGCGGCAAACCTCCGGGCCGCGGGCGTACGGCACGACGCAGTAGGCGCAGAAGTTATTGCAACCCCGCATAATCGATACGTTGGCTCGAGGCCAGGCCGCCCGGCGAAGCCGAATCTCGTCCGGCAGCGGCGACGCGGCCTGCCCGCGGATGCCCGCTACCGTCGCGGGGACGTCTTCCAGGTTAGTCGTCCCGAATGTGAAGTCGACGTGGGGGCAGGAGCTCTCGATGACTTCCTTCTCCACCGCGGGCCAACAACCGCCGACGCCGATGACGGAATCCGCCTTGTGCTTCTTGTACCGCGCGAGCGACGTAATACGGCCTAACGCCCGGGTCGTGGCTGACTCCCGTACGGCGCAGGTGTAAACCAAGACGACGTCGGCGATGTCGCCCGGGGGCGCGGGCCGGTAGCCGGCCTCCTCCATTATGCCGGCCAGCTTCTCGCCGTCGTAGTCGTTCATCTGGCAGCCGTATACTATGAGCTCGTACGTACCCACGTTAACTTCCTTTTATAATTTATTTGTTGTGAACGGCGACGAGTAAATAAAGAACAAATGGCCTTAGTTCGCCGCTAGCGGATGCGGAAGTACCAGGACGTTATGTCGGCGTGATAGAAAGCCAGCGCCAACGCCGTGGCGAGGACCGCGAATCCGAAGGCCGTTTCCGGGTCGCCGCCGAACACGCGGCGCGCGACCAACGGCAGGACCAACGCCGCGACCGCCGCGGCGGCCAGAACGAACAGCGCGCTCTGCCATCCCAGGAAGACCCCGGCCAACGCTACGCACGCGAGCTGGCGTTCGGCGCCGCGCGTGTTCTCGGAGAAGAGGCCGCGGCCGGGGCGCGCCGCCAACAACAGGCCGCCGCCCACGACGCCTCCGGCGAGGGCGCCGGCGGGAGTGGGCGGCCCGGGTAAAAAAGACAGCCCCAGCCCCGCGGCGAGCGCCGGGAGATAGAGCTGCGGTACCAAGACGCCGTACCGGAAGTCCACCCAATAATTTAAGAGAAGAAAAAAGCAGAAAGCGAAGGTCGTCGCGAACGCGAAGGAAAAGCCGTAGTAGTAGAACGCCAGCGCCGCGACGGCGCCGCCCGCCGCTTCCAACAGGACGAGGTTTTTGTGGTAGTGGAAGCCGCAGCCCGGGCAGCGACCTCGCAGTAACGGATACCAGAGTATGGGCAGCATCCATATGCGTCGTTCCGCCCGGCCGCAGGAGGGGCAGGCCGGCGGCAGCGTTACGTGGAAACGGCCGCCCGACCCGCGGCGCACGACGAGGTGGTAGAAGTTACCGGCGAATGCGCCGACGAAGAAAGCCGCTGCCACCCCTAATATCTGGAAAAGCCGTGCCATTACGCTTGAATATTAAGAAATGAAACACCTGCCGACAAGGCCTTTCGACGGTTAAAACTCCTGCGTTATGGAGACGTGGATTTTACCGTCGAGGGGGTTGTCGCCGGCGGCTAGGCCGTAATCTACGCCGTACGTTCCGACGGCCGTCGCCGCCCGGAAGCCGGCCCCGTAGCCCACGTTGAAACCCTCGTCGAACGTCTGTTCGGTTTTGAGGTGCCGATAGGCCGAGTCGACGAAGAGGAACAGCCTGCTGCCGCGGCCGGCCAAGAAGCGATACTCGACGGTCGCGAGGACGTGGCGGTCCGTTAGGAACTGCTCCTCTTTGAAGCCGCGGAGGTCGGCGTATCCGCCCAACGGGAAAACTTCGTCCAGACTCGTCCGCTGCGAGACGAAGCCCTGGGCGCGGCCGCGCGTCGCCAGGACCTGGTTGCGAGTCGTGGGCCAAAACCGCCACGCGTCGAGCTCCAGCCGCGGCACCCGCTCCCGGAAGCCGTCGGCCAGGTATTCCTTGACGCCGAGCTCCACGCGGCCGTACGCTTGCCAACCCCGCCGCGGGTTGTCGAAGTAATCCCGGCTGTCGTACGTCGCCCACGTGAAGACTTTGTACTTCCGGCTCGCGTTTTCCTTCCACACCCGGTCGAAACCGCCGCCGGCGGCCACCGTCAAGTCCACGAGGGGATGGGTACCGAGGGCGAGCTCGCCCGTCGCCTTCCGGTACGTTACCCGTTCTTTGTAAAGGCCGCTCGGCTGGGCGAAGAGGTCGACGCCGCCTATCCACGGCTCGTAGTACGCCGCCGCGGCGTCGGTCGATTCGACGGCCAGCCGGCGGTAGCGGGCGTCGAGTTCCCGGCCGGTGCCGAAGAGGTTGGCGAGGCGCGCGTCCATCTCGCCTATCAAGGCCGCGGCCGTCTCGTTTTGCCGCGGCTCGTACGCCAGCGCGCCCGTCACGCGGTACGTAGGCCGTTCCACCACCGTCACCCGTAGCCGGCCCGCTTCGGCGTCGACCAGCTCGATGTCGGGCTCGGCCTCGAAGTATTTGAGGTTATATATCCGGCGCGCGCTCTTGCGCAGTAGTTCGATGTCGTACGGTTCGCCGGGGACGGTCAAAATTTCGCGTCGGATGACGCCGTCGCGGGTGCGGCGGTTGCCGACGACGTCGATGGCCGTTACCGTTACTTTGTCGCCCGGCTCGACTATTACGGAGAAGTCTATCTCTTTGTAGCGCGCGGCGAACTCGAAGCCGCGGGGACGGGCCGAGGCCGCGGGATAGCCGCGCTCGCGATAGTAGTCGATTATGGTGAGGAGGTCGCGCGCCAGGGCCCGCTCGTGTAAGGGTTTACCGGGCCGGGTTTCGAGTTTTTCGCGTATAGCTTCCTCGTCGCGGCGGCGAACGCCGACGAGGTGGATCTCGCCCGCGGCGTACTTTTCGCCCGCGCGCACCGCCACGGCGACGTCCACCCGCGCCGCGCCGGCGTCGGTTACGGCGTATTCCGCTTCGGCGCGCAGATATCCGCGGTCCGCCAACTCGGCTAACAGGGCTATCAACCCGTCCCGGAGGTCGGGCGGCGACGGCGCGTCTCCCGGGCCGAACGGGATGAACGCGGCTACTTCGTCGCGGCTGAGCGGCGAATCGTTGTCCACGTCGAGCGCGGCGACGCGGTACCGCGCTCCCTCCGTTATCGCGAGCGTCGGCGGGACGCCTTCTTCGACGGTCAGCTCGACGCGCGCGTCCAGGTACCCGGCGCGCAGATAGAGCCGCTCCACGGCGCCGGCGGCGACGGCGCCGTCCCGATACGCCGCGGCCTCGATTTCAGCGTCGCCGAATGCGACGTTGCCCTCGACCGCCAACTGGGCGGTCGCCGGCGTGGCCGCCGCGGCGGAAGCGAGTACTACTAGTATGGCCCAACTCTTTAGCATTAGAAGTATATGTTCAAGTCTATTCGGCCCCGGTGCCGCGTCTCTCCCGCGTCGGGTATTTTCTCGCCGTCGTACGTGAAGATCAGCGTAACGTATCGGCCTACGCCCTTATTTACGCTCGCCTCCCACTTGTGCGTTACTCCCGGGATGCGCAGCAGCAGCGTCTCGGACCCGCTGTAGCCGGAGACGTCGTACTCCGTCCGGTCGTACCACGCGTTCGCGACGCCGGATTCCGTCAAGCGATAGGTGGCCTCCGGTTTCACCCTCGTGCCCTTGAAGTGGGTGGGAACGCCGTTGTATTCCTCGTTCCGTCGGGAGACCTCGCCGCGAGCCTTGAGGTCGAGCCGGGACGTTAGGCTGTAGGTGGGTTCCAGGCCGTATATCATCTCCAACGCTTTCGTGTTCTCGGGGCGGGGCACGTTCTCCTCCGTTACCGATTCCCATTCCCGGACGCGGTCGACGTCGGCCTGGACCGTGAGCCGCGGTACCGGCTCGGCGACGACTTCGCCGTAGCGCGACGTCCGCCACCGCCGACGTTGGCGCGAAGCGACGGTTCGGTCGAGGTCATCCTTGACCGAGTAGCGCGCCCGGCCCGTGAGCCGCCGGTTGACGGGCAATAGATTAAGGGTGTAACGTTGTTCCAGGCTGCTGTCGAGGGCGTCCGCGGCCAGGAGGTCTTGGAGGGTGGCGACTGCGAAGCGCCGCGGCGACGTAGAGCTGTTCCGAGCGTGGACGTATAGGTCCGCGGCCGCGGCGTCCAGCCACGGGTTGCGCTCGGTGTCTCGGCCGCGCACGTCGTTGAAGCGGTAGGGGAGTAGGGCGAGGCTGACGGTGAGGTCCGGCTTGAGGGCGCGGTACGCCAGGCCGGTATATCTGTACCTCTTTATGTAAATGGCTTCCGGGTCGTCCGGGTCGTAGATGTAGACGTAGCGGTTCGGGTTCTTGGGATCGACTTCGCGGCGGTAGTCGCCGTCGCCGTCGCGTGCGAACTCGAATATCTCTTCGCGCTCGAGTTCCCGGACGCTGTTGAGCTCGTAGCGCGTCCTCAGCGCCAGCGCGCGCTCCAGCGGCGTGTAGTAAAGCTCGAGCAGCGCCAGGTCGGAGTCGACGTCGGCCTCGTCGGCGGAGGCGAAATCCTTTATTATTTTGGTGTACTCGGCGCTGAGATCGATTAAACCGGGGGCGTCGTACGTGGTAGCGACGTGCTCTTCGTTCTTGCGGTAGTGGGGGACGTAAGCTTGGTCTTCGACCAATTCGCCGCGGCCCGCGGTGTGGCCGAACCGGACGTTCCATCCCGCCGCGGGCCGCACGCCGGTTCCGACTTCGAGCTCTTGCTCGAGCGTCCCCTCGTCGGGGGCGCCGTCTATTTCGTAATCGGCGCGTCGCTTCTTGTCGTAGACGCGTACGTACGGGCTGAGCCGCCAGACGGAGTACGAGACCTCGCCGCTCTGTTCGCGCCGCGTATTCTCGTCGTCGGAGAATGCGCTTTTTGCCGCCGATTCGTCGTCGGGCTCGAGCGCTCCGGTATACCGCTGGCCGCGACGGCGCACGTGGTTGAAGTCGTACGCGACGTGCGGCCAGCGTTCGGGTTCCCAACTCAGCGAGGCCGCGGCCCTTTTACCCCGCTGTTCCGAATAACCGCTCGCCGAAAGGCCCACGTACTGTTGGCGAATAGCGCCGTACGTTCCGGATACCGTGAGCGACGGTACGGGACGCTCGGTAACCGTCGTCTCGTAAAGCTTGAAGCCCGGCGGGCTGGCGAGGCCCGCGACCTCGTCGTCGAGGTCCCATCGTTGCAGGAACGCGACGTCGTCCTCGCGGCCCAGGTTCCGGAAGCGGGTGTCTCTCCGCTCGACGACGTGCCGGACTTCGAGCTCGCCCACGGGTTCGAGGGGCTCGAGCGCGTCCAGCCGGACGGCGGCCGCGGCGGAGCCGGCCAGGCCGCCGTTGTCGCGGTCACTTACCGCCGAGAAAGTATTGGCGTCGAAGTCGCTGGTCGCGCCCTCGGCCTCGACGGTGATAATGCGCGCCGGCGCGATGACGGCGTTTACGTCGAAGAGGCTTTGGCGCTTCGGGAAGGGAAGCAGGATCATCCTGGGCATGTAGTCGCCGTTGCCCGGGCCGACGTAGAGGTATACGTATTTACCTTCCACCGGGTCCCATTGGCGCGTATATTCCCCCTGGCCCTCGCCGACGTACTCGTAAATTATCTCGCCGTTTTCGTCCTTCGCGACCACCCGCGCGCTCTCCTGGTCGTCGCCGGCTCCCTCCAGCAATTTGCGGTAATAATCGTCGAGGCCGAAGAAGGCGCGGGCGCGATTGTCCTCCTCGTGCAAGTACAGCGCGCCCACGCTGACGGCGTCGCCGGCGAAGTGTCCTGCGGCTTCGCCGCCGAAGAAGTTGCGCTCGTACTCTTCGGTGGTATATTGGAAGTCGACGACGACGCGGTCCTCGGCCGAGATGGGGCGGCGGACGGTGAAGGTTATGGTCGCGAAGTCGTAGTCGACGACGTAATCGTTGTTCTCGCCCTCTTTGAGCTTCGAGCCGTTCAACCATACGGTTTCGGTTCCCGGAAGTACGATAATTTCGTCGTCGTCGCGGGCGGAGAGTTGGTACGGGCCCTGGATGCCGTCGACGCCGTAGAACTCGTTGGTCGCGAAGCGGCCGCGGGCCCGGGCGCCGTAGGCGTCGACACCCCAGGTGGGGTGGAAGGCTTCGCCTTTGATGCCCGTAAGGCGTCGTTGGTAGTCCGCGAAACGCCGGCCGCCGATCGCGGCGTCGTAGTCGCCGAAGGTCCCCGCCAGGTGGCGCCCTTCCACGCGGACGAATATTTTGTCCACGGCTGCGATTTCCTTGGTGGCGCCCCCTTCCTCCAGCGGTAAGTCTTGGTCCGAGATCTCGCCGGTTATCTTCACGTCGCCGACGTTTCCCCGGATGGAGAGGCGGAGGGATTGGTTGAAGTCGGTCCCCTCCACGTTGCCGGCGGTAACGGTAAAGGTCTTGGAGCCGGTCACATCCAGCTCGGAGGACGCGGCCGCCGCCTCCTCGATGCGCTCCAACGCCTCGGCCTCGCTCTCCCCCTCGAGCGCGGCGCGATAGTCTTCGGTCTGCAGGAACGGCAGGTACTCGTACTCGACGACCATCGGCCCGGCGTACGGCGGCGCCGCGAGGACGGTTAAGGTGCCGGCGTCGTAGTCGAGGCGGTAGTCGCGGCCCCTCTCCCAAACGTCGCCGCCGACGCGCACCGTTTCGGAATCGGCGAAGAGGAACTTATGCGGCAGCTTGTAATCGGCGCCGGGTGCGAGCTCCGGTATCCGGAAAGATTCCCGCGCCGCGGCGAGCGTTTCGTGCCACCGCGGCTCCTCGGCCGCGCCGAGCGGGGCGCCCAACCCGGCCGCCGCCAATAGGCCGGCCGTAAGCAGAAGTCGTCTTCGGGAAAGTCCTGCCATTATATAAAAACGCCCCCTCCCGGGGGTACTGGCGCTGGTAGGGCCGCGGCCGCAGGCGGTTTTCGGGGTTTACCTTTCGTTCGGCGCCGGCGCCGGGAGCCGCGGCGGCTTCTCGACGCGGTCCGGGAGGCGGTATTGTACTTCCAATACTTTTATTACGTTATTGTAGGTATCCGCTACATATAATTTGCCGCCCTCGCCGAAGCAAAGGCCTACCGGGTGGTTGAAGTCCTTTTTACCGCGGCCCAGTTTCCCGTATTCGCACAGGTACCGGCCGTCGGCGTCGAACGCCACGAGGCGGTCGTTTCCGGTGTCCGACGCGAATATGTTGCCGAAGCGGTCGAGGCAAACGCCGGAAGGGTTGCGCAGTTGCTCGCCGCCGCCCCCGGTGATCACGGCAACGGGGTTGCCGAAGCGGTCGAAGCGCTGCAGCCGCGAGTTCCCGGCGTCGGCTACGACGACGCCGCCGCTTTCGTCTACCGCGACGTCGGCGGGGAGGTTGAGTTTCCCCGGTCCCGAGCCGTAGTAGCCCACTTCCAACGTGATTTCGCCCAGGAGGTTAATGCGTTTGACCTTGTGGTTGCCGGTATCCGCGACCCACAGGTTGCCGAGCTTGTCGACGGCGAGGCCGGCGGGCCGTTCGAACCACGTCGCTATCTTCTGCGTCTGGCCGTACGATTTGAGATATTTGCCGTAGATGTCGTACTGGTGGATCAGGCCGCGCTCGCGGTCGCTTACGTATACGTAAAGTTCCTGGTCGGCCGCGATGCCGTGCGGCGAAACGAGCCCCTCGCCCTTCCACCCGAAGCGGCCGAAAGCCATGTCGAAGTCGCCCTGGGAGAAGAAGCGCTCGAGCCGTACGTTGCGGCTGTCGACGACGTAGAGGCGACGCGCGCCGTCAAAGGCGACCGCGGTGGGTTCGTTGAACTGGCCGTCGCCGCGGCCGGCCTCGCCCACGACGGCGACCGCCTTGAAACCCTCGGGTACGGTGGCGAGTTCGCCGCCGCCGATTATCACCGCCGCGGCCGGCGACGTTAAAGCCGCCGCCACGGCTGCGGTGACGACGGCTTTTTTCTTTTCGAAGATGGGCTTCGGGTGGGCCACGCGTATTTCCGCGCTTTAAAAGATGTACCCGACGGCGAAGCGGTGCCGGTCGCCGAAGAGCTCGCCCTCCGGGACGCGGGCGTAGTCGAAGCTGAGGCTTTTATACGCGAAGCCGAAACCCAAGGCTAATCCTTTGATTTCGCCCCACCTGTCGCGGTAGTACCCGGCCCGTACGGCGACCATCTTGGCGTACGTGTATTCGGCGCCGCCGGAATATACCGCCTGGCCGAACTCCTCGCTCAGGCCGTCGTCGAGGTTCATCAAGAGCTTCGAGCCGTCGGCGGCGACGGTGAGGTCGTTGAGGTCGCTCGAGAACACTTTGTAGGCCAGCCCCAGCCGCATCGTACGCGGGGGCGCCCAACTGGCTTCGATTTCTTCTTTCTCCTCGGTCACCCGCGTGCCGGTTTTGTTTGTGCCGAGGTTGTTGAAGGCCAAGCCGCCGGAAAGGCCCTTGAGGGGCGTTTTATAAAGGACGCCGCCGTTGAACAGCAGCTGCTGGTCAACGCCGCCGGGAAGGTCCGTGAGGTGCTGGTACGCGTACGTCAGGCCGACGCCCACGCCGAGGTCTTTCAGGACAGGATAACTCCAATAGAGAGACGGCGCCGCGCCGTAACTGTGCATAACTCCAATTTTCCGGCCTTCGGGGTCGGTTATGTCGCTTTTGCCGGCGTCGCTGTATATTATGTCGAAGCACAGCGTGCCGTATTTGCCGGCGCGGTGCGCGAACGCGGCGTAGTCGTAGAAGATGTCCTTAAGGTCTCCGGTGCCGCGGGGCTCGTGCATCACGGTAATACCGTTCTTTTCTAGCAGCGCCAGGCCGCCCGGGTTGTAGAACGAGGCGTTTACGTCGTCGGCTAAACCCGTGAACGCCTTGCCCAGGCCGCCGGGCCGGGAGCCTGGTTCGATATAGAGCCATATAAATTGGGCTGTGTCCCTCGTCTCGCTCCGAGCGGGCACGGCGGCCATTATTGTAATCGCGGTAATTATTATCGTTAATTTTCTCACTTCGTAACCCCCTTACATTTCGCATTATAACGCCGGCCTCCATCAAAATCAAGCTGAAATTTTGAATTGTTGGCAAGTGTTCTAAATTTATAAGTAGGTTTAGGCGGCGCCGTGCTACACGTATCCCGTCCTGGATTAGGATTGACTTGCCTACGGGCCGGTGTTATTTTTACGAGAGGTAGCAGTCGGAGGTTTAAATATGAGTCACTTATGGGAAACCGATCCGGAAGTGGCCGCGGCGGTCCTGGGGGAAATACGGCGCCAGAGCGAAACGCTGGAGCTTATCGCCAGCGAAAACTTCGTGAGTGAGGCCGTGCTCGAAACCGTCGGCTCCGTAATGACTAACAAGTACGCCGAGGGTTACCCGGGGCGCCGCTACTACGGCGGCTGCCAGTACGTCGACGTCGGCGAGTCGCTCGCTATCGAGCGCGCCAAGGAACTCTTCGGCGCCGAGCACGTGAACGCCCAGCCTCACTGCGGCACCCAGGCCAACATGGCCGTTTACTTCACCGTGATGGAGCCGGGCGACACCATGCTGGGGATGAACCTCAGCCACGGCGGCCACCTGAGCCACGGCCACCCCATTAACTTCTCGGGCAAATACTTCAACGTCGTCCAGTACGGCGTGCGCGAGGACGACGAGACCGTCGACTTCGACGCGCTGCGCAAGCTGGCGCACGAACATAAGCCCAAGCTCGTCATGGTGGGCGCCAGCGCCTATCCGCGCATCCTAGACTTCACGAAGTTCCGCGAGATCTGCGACGAGGTCGGCGCGGTGATGGTCGCGGACATTGCCCACATCGCGGGGCTGGTCGCGACCGGCCTCCACCCCACGCCGGTGGGGATAGCCGACTACGTAACCACCACCACCCACAAGACGCTGCGTGGCCCCCGGGCCGGGATGATCATGTGCCGGGAGGAGCTGGCCAAGGACCTCGACCGCGTCGTCTTCCCGGGTATTCAGGGCGGCCCGCTGATGCACGTCATCGCGGCCAAGGCGGTGTGTCTGGCCGAGGCGCTGAAGCCCGAGTTCAAGGATTACCAAAAGCAGATCGTGGCCAACGCCGCGGCGCTGGCGGCGCGCCTGGCCGAAAACGGCCTGCGCATCGTCTCCGGCGGAACGGACACCCACCTCATGCTGGTGGACCTCAGGCCGGTCGAGCTGACGGGCAAGGTGGCCGAGAAGCGGCTGGAGGACGCCGGCATCACCGTAAACAAGAACACCATCCCCTTCGACCCGCAGAAACCGTTCGTTACCTCCGGCATCCGCATCGGGACGCCGGCGCTGACGACGCGCGGCATGAAGGAGCCGGAGATGGAGGCCATCGGCGACATGATCGCTCGCGTCCTGAAGGATATTGAGAACGATGTCGTCGTCGCGGAGGTACGCGAAGAGGTGCGCGAGCTGTGCGAGCGCTTCCCGCTGTATGCCGAGATGAAAGCGCGCTACGTCGAGGAGGCGAAGAAACGGGGTATGGCGGCATGAAGATAGCTTTCGCGGCCGACCACCGCGGCTACCCGCTGAAAGAGTACTTGAAGGGCGTCGCCGCGGAGATGGGTCATGACGTCGTCGACTTCGGCACCGACGGCGAGGAGTCGTGCGACTACGTGGACTTCGGCCGGGCCGCGGCGGAGGCGGTGGCGCGGGGCGAGGCCGAGCGCGGCGTCCTGGTGTGCGCCACCGGCCTCGGCATGTCGATGGCGGCCAATAAGGTGCCCGGCGTCCGCGCGGCGCTATGTTGGACCGTCTACATGGCCCGGCTGACGCGCGCCGACAACGACGCCAACGTCCTGGTCCTCTCGGGAGACCAGACGGGTTTCCATTACGCCCGGGAGATGCTGGCCGTTTGGCTCGAGACGCCGTTCGAGGGCGGCCGCCACGCCCGAAGGGTGGACAAGATAAAAGCTATCGAGGGCGATTACGCCAAATAAAAAAGCCGGCCTTAAGGCCGGCTTTCGCATTTACGGTTCCTGGTATCGAGCGTACGTTTCGCCGCCGACGGCCCACCCCGCGCCGGTTGCGAAGCCGAACTCGAAGACGCGCGTCGTAATCCCCGTTCGGTTGGTTACCGCGGCTTCGTACCAGGCGTCGCCGTCCCAGTAAAGTAGTTTATAGTCGCGACCGCCGGGCCCGTACGGGGCCGCCGATACCCACAGGCGTCCGTCGGGAGTAGCGTACGCCGCGCGGTAGTAGTAGTCGGCGGGCGAAGGGACGTTGGGCGTTATGTCGCGGACGCTCGGGGTTAACTGAAATACCGCCCCGCGCTTTACGGAGCTCGGCCTTTCCTCTCCTACCGCGAAGGCATAGCCGCCGGCGGCCGCGAGGCCGTATAAGCGGAGAGATCTCTCGAGCGTTACCGGTTGCCCCCACGTCTTCCCGGAAAGGCGCAGTATTTCGTCGCCTTCGCTCCGGCGCGCTACGAGGTACCCGCCGCTAGGCGTAATGACCACCGGCCCGAAGCTTGTATAACCCGACGGTTTGGCGGCTTCGTGCCACCGGCCACCTTCGTAGTAAAGTATTACCGGCAAATAGCTCCGTGGATATACGGTCGCTTGGCCGACCGCCCATACGCGGGCGGAGCTTGTCGCGCTAAGGTAGTAGTAATCTACGTCGTCGTAAGGCCGGTGCAACTCCCACTCGCCGTCGCGGCGTTCCAACAGCGCGCCGTTATTGCCGCACGCCCATCCCGAGCCGTCGGCGAACATCAGGACCGCGTTCAACGCTTCCGTAACCGACGGTTCGAATTCTCTTTTGGACCAGGACGCGCCGTCGAAGCGCACGATTGCGGCGCGGCCTGAGCCGTCAAGTCGTACCGCACCCCAGAAAATACCGTCCGGTTGGACGTCGCAATGGTTCCAGGCGCCTTTGTACGGCGGCGCGAAAAAAGTCCACGCCCCCAGCTCGGGCGTGGTAGTTTCCTCTTCGCCGCAGCATATCGTCAAAACCGCGAACGATAGGACTGCCGCGCAGATTTTTGTATAGTTCATGGTCCCTCCTTTTATTCGTACCCCTCGGCGGTGCGCCCGTTGACATTCTATCCCCGGTCGTAGAAAATGACGGGGTAGGGAGCCTATCCCAGATTTATCTATTCGTGGGTAATGCCGGCCCCCGCTTGTTATATTATTAACATATTTCTGTTATTTTGGCAATACTCTCTGTTGGCGGAGGAAATTATGGGCCGGTGGGCTAATATCGCGTAAAGAAAAAGCCGGCCTTAAGGCCGGCTATATAATTCAACGTTACTTTCGATAGCGGGCGAAGGTCGTCCCGCCCACGGCCCAGCCGGCGCCGTCGACGAATTCGATGTCGAAGAAGCGGGGAACGGCACTCGTCTTGTTGGCCACGGCGGCCTCCGTCCAACGCCGGCCGTCCCAGTAAAGCAGCCTATAAACCGCGGTTATGGGGCGGTAGGGCGCGGCGGCTACCCACAAGCCGCCGAGGTGGTCGGCGTAACACGCCCGGTAATAATATTCTTCCGAAGCCAGGATGGCGGGCGTAATGTTCCGGAGCTCGGGCGTCAGCTGGTAGACGCGGCCGAGCTTTTCCCTCGCCAGCCGGCGTTCGCCCACCGCGTACGTTATGGCGCCGTCGCCGGCTATGTCGTACAGATGCAGATTTTCGTTGAACGTCAAAGCCGGCTCCCAACGCGTTCCGCGCAACTTGAAGACTTCGTCGCCCGCTTCTCCCCGGGCGACCATGAAGCCGGCGTCGGCCGCCGTCATGTAAAATGGCCCGAAGCTCGTATAACCTCGCGGCTTCTCCGCCTCGCGCCATTGGCTGCCGTCGTAGTGGAAGATCGCCGGCACGCCGTACGGCCGGGAGATGGCGTTTACCCAGACGTGGGAGGCGTCGACGCCGCCCAGGTGCAGATATTCTAAATCGTTGTAAAGGCGGGTGAGGAACCATTGGCCGCCGCGGTAATCGAGGAGCGCGCCGCCGTTGCCGCAGGCCCAGCCGCGGCCGCCGTCGAACATGAGGATGTCATTCAGCGCTTCCGTGACGACGGGCTCGAATTTTTTTATGCCCCAGGCGCCGTCTTTATAGCGGACCACCGCGGCGCGTTTAGAGTCCGCCAAAAGGACCGTTGCCCATACGGTGCCGTCTGCTTGGACGTCGCAGTGGGTCCACGCCCCTTCGTACGGCGGCTCGATGACGGTCCAGGAGCCCACCGAAGCGGTGGGGGTCGTAACCTCGTCTTCGCCGCAGGACATTACCAGGGCCGCGGCCGCCGCCCCCAGCGTTAAGAATATCCAACCGCGCATTCTTTTCTCCCCGTAACTCGAGCGTTGAACGTCGGGCGACCAGCGTCCGCAGTCCTCTCGGCTCGAGCCGCTTATCGCTCGCGCATCCCGGAACGCCGCCCGTTTTCGGTAAATATGACTGTTTATATTATGTATTATAACTTATTTTTTCTCGCGCTTCAAGATATATTCTTTGACCGGCGCTAGCGGGATGCGTTCGCGGCATTCGTACTTGAAAGGGCGTTTGCAGCGAGGGGAGGGCGCGTTGGCGTAGCAGGGGGCGCATTCCAATTCGGCGGTGACGGCCGCGGCGGGTCCGTCGCGGGGGAGGAGCGCGTCCGGGTTGGTGGGAGCGAAGAGGCCGAGGGTTGGCTTCTTCAGGGCAACGCCAACGTGTAGGGGTAGCGAGTCGACGGTTATTAAGTAGGCCGCGCCGTCGATTACCCTGGCGCTTTCGAATATATCCGTTTTGCCGGCGAGGTTTATGACATTCGGGTTACCCGCTTTAGCGGCTACGGCGGCGCACCTCTCCCGGTCGTGCGGTCCGCCCACCAGCACGACGGGGCGGCCGGTTTCTTTCTTGATAAAATCGGCGATCTCCACGAAGAAGTACGCCGGCGGCACTTTCGCGACGACGGTTTCGCGCGGGTTCCTCCCTCCCGACGGCACCAGCGCCACGTACTTCTTCTTTTTTTTAATCCCGGTGATTTCGGCCGCCGTCGGGACGCCGTGCGGGATTACGAAGTCGAGTCGTAAGTCGTCGCGGGCACAGCCCGCCGCTTCGGCCACCTCGACGTAATTTTGGGCGATATATTTGTCGGCGTTCGGTTGCCAAGGTGCGCCGCCCGCCAGGTATCTGGGCGGTTTCCGTTCGGCAAACGGTGCGTACACGGTTGCGCCTCCCAAATGTAGTATTCGCGCCAACCCCGGCCACGGTTGGAAGAGAAACGCTACGTCCGCTCCGGAGTTTTTAACGTCTTTGGCCAGCCGGTACGTCGTGAGGGGGTTGGGTTTGAACGCGACCTTCTCGTCCACGAACATGTACGCGTCCACGTCGGGGATCGCGCCGGCGACGTTGACGTTGGCTCGCCCCGTCAAAAGGACCAGGTCGGCTTCCGGGAAGCCGCGTCGCAGCGCGCGGAGGGCCGGCGTTGTCAGCAGGAGGTCCCCGGCGGCGTGGGTCTTTATCGCGATAAGCCTCATGGCACGTTTAACCTAAAGGAACCGCCATCCCCCGCCGGCGTAAAGGCCTTGGAGGCCGGTGCGGTATTTGTAGCCCGCGACCTCGTGTTCGCGGAATTGGCGGTCGTAGTTGTATTCCGTGATAAGGAACAGGTTGTCGCCCAGGTTCACCTGGATACCGGCGAAGACGGCCCAGTCGAAGGAGTACTGTTGGAACCAACCCGTCGTCAAGAGGGCGCCGCCCTCGCGTTTTTGAAGCACGGCGTCCGAGACCTGATCGTCTACGTCCATCGACGTCAGGTTGCCGCCCACGCCCGCGGACGCGTACGGCGTAACCGGCCAATGGGGGAAAGGTACGTATTTGAGCGCTATTTTGTAATCTATGTTTTGGAATTTGTAGGCGAGATGCTCCTCGACGGGCCCCGAAGGCGTGAGGGGCGGCGGCATTTTTGGAAAGGTGAAGTAGTCATATTTCAGAGCGGTTTTACGGCGGCGAGCCTGTTCGTGCGTCATTTTGAGAGAGGCGGCAACGTACGGGCCGACGAAGAAGTCGAACGTTACGCCGATAGCGGAAAGCGTTCCAATGTCACCGAGCGGTTCGTTCAGGCCGATGGCGGCGGCCCTCCCGGTGATATCCGGCGCGGCGTCGTACGACGGCCCCCACGCCGCGCCGCCGTACACGTAGACCGCGGGGAACACGTAGGCCGGTAGATATTGAACGGTGGGCGTGGGCTCGGGTTCGGTCCCCTCCTGTTGCGCGAGGACGGCGGCCGCAAAGACCGCGAATATGGACAAGGTTACGGGGAATCTATTCATTGATTTTAACGAATAACATACAGCGGCGACGCGGTCAAGCGTATACGATTCGTTAATTTTATCTTGACAGCCCCGGCGGCTTCGAATACAATCCGGCCTAAATGGAGGCTGATCGGCACGAGCGCGTGCGGGCCACGTTGGCCTTGGCCCGCGTACCGGGCATCGGAAGCGTATTTTTCCGGCGCCTTCTGGAAACCTTCGGCAACCCCGCGGCGGTTTTTACGAAAACCTTCGACGAGCTCGCCGCGGTTATGGGCGTCGGCGACGAACGGGCGCGAGCGCTCGCCACGTTCGACGGGTGGAAGGAAGTCGAGGACGAGATGGCCCAAGCGGAGGCCTTGGGCTTGAGGTGCCTTATATGGGGCGACGACGATTATCCGGAGCCGCTCGCCGCCATATACGACCCGCCGCCCGTGCTTTATTATCTGGGCTCGTTGGACCGCTTGGCGCCGCCGGCCATCGCGGCCGTGGGCACGCGACGGCCTACCGACTACGGCGAACGCGCGACGGCGTTCATATGCGAATCGCTCGCCGAGGCCGGCGTAACCATCGTGAGCGGTATGGCGCGAGGCATAGATACCTGCGCCCATCGGGCCGCGCTTAAGACGGGCGGCGTGACGGTCGCCGTTCTCGGGTGCGGCGCCGACGTCGTCTATCCGTCCGAGAACAAAAGCTTGTACGGTGAAATATGCGAAAGAGGGCTCGTCGTTTCGGAGTTTCCACCGTCGGCCCGCCCCGAAGCGCAGAACTTCCCGCGCCGCAACCGGATAATAAGCGGCCTGACGACCGGCGTCCTGGTCGTTGAGGCGGGAGAGCGTAGCGGCGCCCTCATAACCGGCTACCACGCCGCGGAGCAAGGCCGGGAGGTCTTCGCGGTGCCGGGCAGCATCTTTTCGCCGGCGAGCGACGGCTGCCGGCGGCTTATCGCGGGCGGCGCCAAGCCGGTCGGCTCGGCCGAAGAAATCTTGGAGGAGGTCGCGCCACAATTTTCGCGCGCGGGAGGGCGCCGGGCGGCGGGGCCGACGGTAGACGTGGCGTCGTTGGGCGCCGACGAGCAGGAGCTTTTAAAATACGTCGGCGGCGAACCGATGCCGGCCGACGAGGTCGCGGCCCGCGCCGGGTGGGACCCGTCTCGAGCCGCGGCCGCGTTGTTGGCCCTCGAGATCGCCGGCCTGGTCGAGAAGCTCCCGGGTAATAACTACCGGCGCGTCTTCATGTAGCGTATTCCTTATGGGTAAAAAATTAATAATCGTCGAATCGGCCGCTAAGGTCAAGACCATCGCCAAGATACTCGGCAAGGGTTACGCCGTAAAGTCTTGCCAGGGCCACGTTGCGGACCTCCCGAAGTCTTCGCTCGGCGTCGACGTATCGAAGGGCTTCGAACCCACGTACGAATCCACGCCGGCGCAGAAGAAAATATTGAAAACCCTTGCCAAGGCGGCCGAGGCCGCGGACGTAATCTATTTGGCCACGGACCCGGACCGCGAGGGCGAAGCCATAGCGTACCATCTCTCGCAACAGTTGAACGGCGACCGCGCGCGGCGCGTATCGTTTAACGAGATAACGGCGGAGGCGGTGAAGGCGGCGGTGGCCGAACCGCGCGAGCTGGACCTCCGCCTGGTCGCGGCGCAGCAGGCCCGCCGCATACTGGACCGCCTCGTCGGGTACCAGGTCAGCCCCATATTGTGGAAGAAGGTTACGACCGGCCTTTCCGCCGGCCGCGTCCAGTCCGTGGCCGTGCGGCTTATCTGCGAGCGCGAAGAGGAAATCGAAAACTTCGTCGCCGATGAATATTGGACTCTGGGGGCCGAATTCGAGACGGCGGCCGGCGAGCGCTTCGCCGCGTCGCTCGTCTCCATAGACGGCGAGACGTTGATGGCGCCCGGGCGGCTGGTCAAATACCGGCGCCGCCTGGCGAACGAGGCCGACGCGCAAGCCGAACGCGACAAGATACTCAAGCAACGCTTCACCGTCACGGCGTACGAGCGCGGCGAGAAGCGCCGTTCGCCGGTACCGCCGTTCACCACGAGTAAACTGCAACAAGCCGGGGCCAGGCAATTCGGCTTTACCGGCAGAAAGACCATGGCGCTGGCCCAGGTGCTTTACGAGGGCGTCGACGTCGGCGGCGGCGACCGCGTGGGCCTTATAACCTACATGCGGACCGATTCGGTGCGGGTGGCGTCGTCTGCGGCGGCCGCGTGCCGGAAGCATATCGAAAAACAGTTCGGCTCCGATTACTTACCGGCCAAGCCGCGCTTCTATCGCTCCCGCCGCGGCGCCCAGGAAGCTCACGAGGCCGTTCGCCCCACCGACGCGGGGCGAGAGCCCGAAGCGGTTAAGGAGCATCTCACGCCCGACCAGTTTAAACTGTACGACCTTATCTACCGCACGTTCGTGGCGTCGCAGATGGCGGACGCCGTCTTCGACACCGCGACCGCTACGCTTGAGGGCGGCGGGTACCTCTTCCGCGCGCTGACGCAAGCGCTCAAGTTTCCGGGTTTCATGAAGGTTACGCCGCGCGAGACCGGCGCCGGCGAGCTCCTGCCTTCGCTGGCGGCGGGTGACGAGGTCTCGTTGGCCGACGCCACGCCCGAGCAACATTTCACGAAGCCGCCCCCGCGCTACAACGACGCGTCGCTGGTCCAGGCGCTGGAGAAGTACGGCATAGGCCGCCCCAGCACGTACGCCCCCACGGTGGCGACCATTATCGACCGCAAGTACGTCGAACGCGTCCGGCGGGCGTTCTACCCCACCGAGCTCGGCAAGTTGGTGAACGCGCTGCTCGTGGCGTCTTTCCCGGACATCTTCGACGTGAAATTTACGGCCAAGGTGGAGTCGCAGCTCGACGCCGTCGAGGAGGGCCGCGCGGAGTGGGACGCGGTGCTGGCCGACTTCTACGGCCCGTTCGCCGCCGACCTGGCGCAGGCGGCCGACGTCATGGACGCGGTGCGCGACGAAGCGGCGGAGCGCACCGACGTAGATTGTCCCAAGTGCGGCGGGAAGATGGAAGTGCGGTGGGGCAGGTTCGGGAAGTATTTGCGGTGCGAGGATTATACCGATTGCGGCCAGACGATGAACTTCGAACGCGACGAAGACGGTAAGGTGGTCGCGGTCGAGGCCGAGGACACCGGCGAGACTTGCGAGAAGTGCGGCGGCGCAATGGTAGTAAAGCGCGGCCGGTACGGTGAGTTCCTCGCTTGCGACAACTACCCGGAGTGCAAGAACACCCGCCCGCTTCGTAAAAAAGTGGACGCCAAGTGCCCCAAGTGCGGCGGCCAGGTAGTGGAGCGGCGGGGCAAGCGCAATCGCCGCTTTTACGGCTGCGAGAAATACCCGGAGTGCGACTTTACCGCCAACGCCGTCCCGGTAAATGAGGAATGCCCGGCCTGCGGCGCGCCGTACCTCCTTGAGGGGAAGCGCGGGAAGTATTGCGCCAAGAAGAGCTGCGGTTATCGCGGCCCGGGCGAAGAGGACTAACGTCTTGCCTGAGCACGTCCACAAAGACCACGGCGTTTCGGCGTTGCCCTCCGGGCAGCCGGCCCGGCGCCTCGCCTGGGCCATATCCCTTACGACGCTGATCCTGGCCGGCGAGATCGTCGGCGGGATATGGACCGGTAGCCTGGCGCTGCTCTCCGACGCGGCGCACGTTTTTATGGACGTGTTTGCGCTCACGCTGTCGCTGGGGGCGCTGCTCTTGGCGCGCCGGCCGGCGGACGAGCGACGCACCTTCGGTTGGCATCGAGCCGAGGTCTTCGCGGCCTTGATTAACGGCGTAACGCTCATAGCCGTCGCGGCCTTTATCTTCGTGGAGGGCGTCGGCCGGCTGTTGGAGCCTGCGCCGGTGAAGGGCGTAGGGCTGCTGGTGTTCGCGGCCGCGGGCCTGGTGGGGAACGCCGCCGTTGCGCTTCTACTCCGGCGGCACGTCGGCGCCGATATAAATATCCGCGGTGCTTTTCTACACGTCATCGGCGACGCGCTGGCGTCGGCGGCGGTGATCGTCGGCGCGGTAATAGTCATTTTTACCGGGTGGTACGTCGTCGATCCCCTTCTGGCGCTCGCTATCGGTGGCCTGCTCCTATGGGGCGCGGGGCGGCTGGTGCGGGACGCGCTCCGGATTCTCTTCGAGGGCACGCCTCCCGGCGTGCGGCCGCGCGACGTCGCCCGGGCGCTGGCGGCGGTGGAGGGCGTGACGGCCGTACACGACCTCCACGTCTGGGCGCTCTGCTCGCACATCACGAACCTGTCGGCCCACCTCGTCGTCTGCGAGGGAGGCGGCGACGCGGTAAGGCGCGCCGCGGAGGACGCGTTGGCGGCCGAGTTTAAAATTAACCACACCACCCTCCAGCTCGAGGAAGAACCTTGTTCGACCGGTTCGAACGACGTCTTTTGCGAAAACCTGGGACATTGACGGCGGCCTGCATACCGCACGTACCGTCGTCGGGGCGCGAAGGCGCCTTTTATTACGCCCGTGGCTTACGCTAAGGAATCGAACGCCGAACGCCGGCGGGACTTCCTCGCCGCGGAGGTAGCTTTGGCGACGCCCGCGCCGGGCGGCGACGGCGAGTTGGCCGCCGCGGCGTGTTATCCCAACGGCTACCGCGTCGGCATGGCCTCGCTGGGGTACCAGCTCGCGTGGGGCGCGTTCGCCGCGCACCGGGCGTTCCGGGCGGAGCGGTACTTCGCGTGCAACGCGGGGAAGCCGTCCAAAGGTGTCGTAAAAGACGTAATCGGCCTGGAGTACGGAACGCCGTTGTCTCAAGCCGACGTCGTCGCGTTCTCCGTCTATTACGAACCGGATTACTTGCGCGTATACGGGATGTTGGCGGGCGGCGGCGTTCGCCCCTGGGCCGTGGAGCGCGGCGAGTTCGACCCGTTCGTGATATTGGGAGGCCCGGCCGTCACCGCCAACCCGGAACCGCTGGCGCCGTTCGCGGACGCCGTCGTGCTTGGCGACGCGGAAGAGTCGCTCCCGGCGGTTCTTGACGTAGTCGCGGCCAACGTCGGCGTGCCGCGGCGAGAAGTGCTGGTTCTTATAGCGCAAGTCCCGGGCGTCTACGTCCCGGCGTTGTATCGGGTTCTGTACGGGGCGCCGGGGTCGCCGGCGGCGGTTGTCCCGGAGGAGGGCGCGCCGGCGAAGGTCGAGGCTTCCCGAGTGGATGACCTCACGCCTTACCGCGGCGGCTCGTGGCTCGCGACGCCGCACGGCGAATTCGGCAAGTTGCTCCTGCTCGAGCCTATCCGCGGGTGCGGCCGGGCGTGTTCTTTTTGCCAGACCGCCGCGGTAAGTTCGCCACCGCGCCGGCGCGAGCTGTCGTCATTGTGGCCGTTGGTGGACGAGGTACGGGGAAAGGTCGGCAAGGTTGGGCTCGTGGGCGCGGCCTTGGCCGATTACGGCGACGTCGTCGCGTTGGCTCAAGGCGTCGTTGAGCGCGGCATGTTGTTGAGCGTAAGCTCGCTCGCCCTCGCGGCGTCGCGGCCGCCCGCGGTTTTGAAGGCGCTCGGCGCCTCGGGCCAGCGGGGCGCGGCGCTGGCGCCCGAGGCCGCGACGGAGGAGGGGCGGGCCAGGCTGGGCAAGCCGGCGCCGCCCGGGCGGCTCGAGGAATGTCTGGAAGTCGCCGCGGCGGCGGGTTTATCTAAAATAAAGCTCTATTATATAGTGGGAGCGCCGGGAGAGGGTGCGGCCGACGCGGCCGCCGTGGGCGACGAACTGGCCCGGCTCAACCGGCGGTTTAAAACTTTGACTTTAGAGGCGCGCGTCAATCCGTTGGTACCGAAGCCGCGGACTCCTTTGGCCGGCGCGTTGCTGGTATCGCGGCGCGAGTTCCGCGAGCGCGTACGCGCGATACGGGCCCGGGCGCGGGGGGTGCGCGTCGTCGCGGGGAGTTGGCGCGAGGCCGAGCTTCAGTGGAATTTGGGCCGCGGGAGCCGGCCTATTTCGCGCTGGATCGCTCGTACGGCCGAAAAGGCGGCGTAGGGCCGGGTTGAGGCCGCGGCGGCCGGGGGTTTTTTAACCTTGAAATATAAGGCTCAAAGTGGTAAATTTTGCGCCGCTGGCTCTGCGTTGGTAATAACCTGGTGCGGGAGAGATATGACTTCTGAAGGCGAATACGAGGTTTCAGAAATACTTTCGGTCGCCGATACCGGGAGCGCCGTCGCGCGCATGGCGAGCGAGATCGTCGCGGAGAACCCCGGCGCGGACGAGTTGGCGGTAGTCGGCATCCATACCGGCGGCGTGCCGCTCGCCGAGCGCATCGTCGCGGCCCTCGAGCGATTGGGGGCGAAACCCGCCGCCACCGGGACCGTCGACATCACGCTCTATCGCGACGACCTCTCGCAAATCGGTCCCGCGCCCGTAGTGCGTTCTACCGATATCACGTTCGACGTGGCCGGCATGACGGTAGTACTGGTCGACGACGTCATCTTTACGGGAAGGACCGTACGCGCCGCTATCGACAACCTCATGGACTTAGGTAGGCCGCGGCGTATAGAGTTGGCGGTACTCGTCGACCGCGGCGGCCGCGAGCTGCCCGTTCAGCCGGACTTCGTCGGAACGCGCGTCGACATCGAGCGCGACCGCATAATCGAGGTTCTCTTCGGCGACGACGGCGACCGCGTGATAACGTATCCCTGTCCCGCCGGCCGACGTTAGGCCGGCGTTTTTAAGGGGTAATGGTGGCCCTGCAATCGAAAGACCTTTTGGGCATACAGGCGCTGAGCGAGGGCGATATCCGCGTCATCCTCGACGCCGCGGCCAATTTTCAGACGTTGGCGGCGCGGCCCGTCAAGAAGGTACCGGCGCTCCGCGGGAAGACGGTGGCCAATCTCTTTTACGAGCCCTCCACGCGGACGCGCCTTTCGTTCGAGCTTGCGGCCAAGCGCCTTTCGGCCGACTTCATAAACATCACCGCGGCGACGTCTTCGGCCGCTACCGGCGAGACCCTGACCGACACCGCCAAGACGGTGGAAGCGATGCAGGTCGACTTCTTGGTAGTGCGCCACTCCATGGCCGGCGCCGCGCACCAACTCGCCCGCCAGATGGAGTGTTCGGTAATAAACGCCGGCGACGGCCCCCACGAGCACCCCACCCAAACCCTGGTGGACCTCTTTACGATTTGGGAACACGAGAAGCGTTTTGAGGGGCTAAAGGTCGCGATACTGGGCGACCACCCGCGAAGCCCCGCTACGATATCCAACATATACGGCTTGAAGAAGATGGGCGCCGAGGTTACGCTCGTCGGCCCGTCGACGTTGATTCCGCCCGGCGTGGACCAATTCCGCGTGCGGGTGGCGACGCGCCTCGAGGACGGCATCGCCGGCGCGGACGTTATACTACTGTCGCGCGTCGAGATCACCGACGCCAATCGCTTGCAGATACCTTCTCTGCGGGAGTACGCGCGTTTCTATTGCCTTACGCCGCGGCGGCTCGCGCTGGCGGCCGACGACGCGCTGGTCCTGCATTCGGGCTCGATGAACCGCGGCGTCGAGATATCCCCCGAGGTGGCAGACTACGCGTTTCCACTCCTGGTCCAACAGGTGACCAACGGCATCGCGGTACGAATGGCCGTGCTCTACTTGCTAGCCGGCGAACGCGAATGAAGCTCCTGATAAAGAACGGGCGGGTCATAGACCCCTCGCGCGACATCGACCTGGTGTGCGACCTCTTGCTGGCCGACGGCGTCGTGGCGGCGTGCGACGTAAATTTATCCGCACCCGAAGATGCCGAAGTATATGACGCCACCGGGAAGTGGGTTATACCGGGCGCCGTCGATTTGCACGTCCACTTTTCCGAGCCGACCCGCGCCGACCGCGAGACGGTGGCGAGCTTGTCGCGCGCGGCCGCGGCCGGCGGCGTTACGACCGCGGTGTGCCGGCCGTGCGACGACGTGCCGTTGGACAACATCGTCGTCGCCGAGTTCCTATTGAGCAAGAACCGCCGGGAGGGTCTGGTCCGCCTTAAACCGGTGGCGGCGCTGACGCGCGGGCTTCGGGGGGAGACCCTCACCGACGTGGGCGACCTCGTCACGGGCGGCGCGGTAGCGGTGGGCGACGACCGCGCCGTAATGGACTCGCAGGTCATGAGACGGGGCCTGGAGTACGCCCGGGCCTTCGCCGTCCCGGTAATCGCGTTTCCTCAGGACGAGTCGCTGGCGGCGGGGGGCGTGATGAACGAGGGCTTCGTGTCCACGACGTTGGGGCTGAAGGGGATCCCGTGGTCGGCGGAAGAAGTGATGGTCATCCGCGACATCATATTGGCGCGGATGACGCGGTGGCACGTACACGTTTCGCCGGTAACGGTCGCGGGCGCGGTAGAGCTGATCCGCCGCGCGAAGGCGGACGGCATCAAGGTAACGTGCGACACGTCGCCCCATTACTTCTGGCTGACGGAGCGCGCGGTGGAAGGGTTTAACACCTTCGCCAAAGTATCGCCGCCCCTCCGCAGCGAGCGCGACGTCGAGGCCGTCAAGGCTGGTTTGGCGGACGGGACCATCGACGCCGTGGCGTCGCATCACGTACCGCTCTCGGTGGTTGACAAGGACGTCGAATTCAACGACGCTGCGTTTGGCATCTCCGGTATAGAGACTTACGTGGCGGTCGCTTACACCGCTTTGGTCGCCGGGGCGGGTATGTCGTCCGCCGATTTCGTACGGCTTATTTCCGCCGGGCCGGCCAAGTTGTTCGGCTTAACCGGCGGTACGCTGGCGGTGGGGGCGCCGGCGGACGTCGCCGTGCTCGATGTCGAGGGAGCGTCGGTTATAACGGCGGCCTCATTTTTCTCCCGCGGTAAAAACACGGCGTTCGATGGGGTCGAGGTTGGCGGAAAGCCGGCCCTCACCGTCGTGGGCGGCAACGTCGTGATGCGGGACGGCAAGTTCGCGTCGCCGCCCAATCCGGCGCTGGCGACGTAAACGGTTTGCGGAGGATAGAAAAAAACCCCGGCCGGAGCCGGGGTTTTTCTTTTTTTGTTTCTCTGTCGTTACCGTACGACGACCATGCGCTTCGTGGCGGAGAAGTCGGGAGTGTCGAGGCGGTAGAGGTATACGCCCGACGGGATGTGCCGGCCGGCGTCGTCGGTGAGGTTCCATTCCACGTTCACGATGCCGGCTGACCGCGAGCCGACGTTGATCGATTTGATCTCGCGGCCCGAGAGGTCGTAGATGCGGAGTTTGATGTTATTCGTGGTGGTCGGAAGGCCGAAGCTGATTTTAGTCGATACGCTGGCCGGGTTCGGGTAATTTTGGCTGAGGGCGAACGCCTTCGGTATCGCCTTGGTGTCGACGCCGATGGGCCCGACTATTATCGGGTCGGTCCGCGTGATCGCCTCGAGCTTATAACGGTAACTACCCTCGCCGACGCCGTCGACGTATTCGTACGGCGTGCGGCCTACGATCAACTCCTCGTTGATCTTGGCCCACGCCGTCGTTTCGGCCACCGAGTCGCCGCCTACGCGTAGCGAATCGTTGTCGCCGCTCGCGGTGACTTTCAGGCGGTACAGGTTGAAGCCGAGAAGCTCGCCGTCGTGCTGCGCGCTCCAGGACAGCCGTACGCCGCCGTCGGCCTTGCGGGCTACGAAGTGAGATATCTTGACGTCTTCTCCCGACCGGAGGGTGCATTCGCCCCAGTAGCCGAGGTAGCCGTCCTTCGTGGCCGTAACGTACATCGTGCCTTCGCCGGTTAACAGCCGCGTGGGCTCCAGCTCGACCTTGCCTTCGCTGTTGGTGGTGCCGGCGCAGTAGACGTCGTCCTTTTTATATAGGCCGACCAACGCGCCTTCTACCGGCGCCCGGGTGGTATCCGAAACGGTGACGACGAATTTTTCCCCTGGTCCGGGAATGAACTCGGTCGGATGAGTAGCCGCCAACTTTGTGTCCGGTTTCTTCATCCAGATCTTGGTGAACGGGTCGCCGTTCCACATGTACATGTATACGTTCTTTATGTACGTATGGTACGGTCCGTATATCTGGATGAGCTTGGTGTTGCCGTAGTTGGAGACGCGGCCTACGTTCAGGATGCCCTGGTCGTAGATGGCCTTGTACATCTCCTTCATGTAGTCGTGGTTGGGGATGGTGTACGAGGGGTCGGAGGCGCTGTTGGACGCCACGCCGGCCTTGCCGGTGGCGTTCAAGGTCGACTCGATGAAACACTCCGCGCCGTAGGCGAAGTTGCCGCTCAGGCAGCAGATGCTGAGCCAGACGGACGTTTTGTCGCCGTTTGCGAGGGCGTGGACGTTGCCGGTCGTGAAGTAGTCGCCGTAGATGCTCCAACCGGTCCAGGCGGTCGCGCTGCCGTGGCCGCGGTAGGAGGCGATGTTCACGCCGCTGTTAATAGCGTTCGTGATGTCCGTATTACGCTTTCCTGTTGAACCGTAGATCTTGATGAAGTTCGGTTTGAACTTCGAGTAATTGAAGTTCGCGACCTCTTCGCAGCAACCTTGGTATTTACCGGGAGCGTCTTGATAGTGCGCTACGAGCATCGCGTTGTTGAGCCAGTCGTTGCTCAGGTCCGGGTCTTTCTGGTACTTTATGTTCTTCTGGACGAAGTACGTAACCTTGGCGCCGTCTTTCGTGCTGTAGCGGCCTACGTTGACGTCGGGGTAGGGGTCCGGTTGGCCCCCCGTCAGGCAGGAGTACCAGTAGTCCGCGACCATGCTGTAGCCGGGCCAATAGC
Organism: Candidatus Zixiibacteriota bacterium; assembly: GCA_030613505.1. Taxonomy (GTDB): domain Bacteria; phylum RBG-13-66-14; class B26-G2; order WVWN01; family WVWN01; genus WVWN01. Next base: position 26,783 of record JAUWLW010000005.1, on the reverse strand, counting down.
CCGCGGCGACGTAGTCGATATCGCCCACGAGCAGCACGTACTTGAGCACCGCCGGCGTCGCCTCATCGTATATTTTCTGGATATAGGTTTTGATGTTCTCTTTACTGGTCCCGGTTTCGGTGGTAGTAACTACTTTGGTGTAGACGCCCATCTTGTTGTAGAACTCGGCCAGCGGTTCGGCTTCGTCCTTGTAGTCCGGATAGCAGATGAAGAGGTGTTCCGGGTGTTCCAGGTTGCCGCCCGCGTCCATGCCGTGATGCCCGGTTTTGTAGTTTATTACGGTGTCTTCGTAGAGCGGCTCGAAGTCCGGGTCGCGGTACCCGGTAACCCGCAGCGTGTTAACGGTATCCTGGCCGTAGTAGTTGAGTTTGACCGTTATCTTCTTGGCAACCTTCAATTCGCCGGTAGCCGGGTTCCAACGGAACGGGTGTACACGCAGCGGGATGACGCGGATGTCGCGGAATATAGCCGGCGTGCCTAGCTCTACTTTGGCCGTCGGGTAGGTAGACCCCGCCGCGTAGTACTTGTCGTCGCGGACGAACGGCAGCTCGAAGTCGACGTCCGTAGCCGGTGTCTGGAACGGCCAGACGTTGTAACCGCTGAGCGTAACCTCGTCCCACTTGACGATGTCCACGCTGACCTTGCGGTCGCCCGGTATCATCACCGTCTCGTTTAAGGCCGGGAGCTCGGGCAGGCCGATATTATCGGTCGTTCCGCGCTCGCGCAGGATGACGCGGTCGTAAGTGACGCCGCTTTCGGTTTCCTTCTCCCGGACGAATCCGTCCATAGAGAAAGTGAGCACCGTTTCCGTCGCGGTGTTCGTTACGACGCGGGCCGCGGCCGACGGTTCGCCGCTTCCGCCCAAGAAAACGGTTTCGGCCGAAGCGGCCGCGGAAGCAGCGACCACGAGAACTGCCAACCAAATTAACGATTTTTTCATGCGCTTTACCCCTTTGTTTATACTATTATGTTTTAAACGTTTATACGTTTTCGGGGTTATGATCACCTGCCTTTCGGATTATATCTCTACCTTCAATTCTAACCGGTGCCACACCGTGTGTCAAGTTAAAAACGAATATTATTCCCAACCTAAACGCGTTTTAAAATTTCTTCGAGTTTACCCTCGACTTCGGCCCGTATTTCGTCGCGGCGTTTTTCGCTTTTGGCCTCGAAGCGAAGGACGAGCGCGGGTTGCGTATTGGAGGCTCGGACCAAACCCCATCCGCCGTCGAAGAGGATGCGGGCGCCGTCCACCTCTATTATTTCGTAGTCGGCGAAGCGCTTCTTGATCTCCTCGACGGCGCGGAACTTGAGCTCGTCGGGGCAATCGACGCGTATCTCGGGCGTGGCGTAGTACGTCGGGAGCCGGTCGACGAGCTCGCTCAGAGGTGCGTCGGCGTTCGCTACGAGCTCGGCGAGGCGTAGCGCGGCGTAGAAAGCGTCGTCGTAGCCGAAGTACCGGTCGGCGAAATATATGTGGCCGCTCATCTCGCCGGCCAGCAACGCGTTCTCTTCCCTTATCTTGGCCTCGATGAGCGAGTGGCCCGTCTTCCACATTATGGGTGTCCCGCCCCGCGCGGCCACTTCCTCCGCCAGCGCCTGCGAGCACTTCACCTCGAAGATGACTTTCGCTCCCGGGTGCGCCGCCAGAACCGGCGCGGCATACAGCGCCAGCAGGTTGTCGCCCCAGATTATACGGCCGCGGTCGTCCACCGCCCCTATACGGTCGCCGTCGCCGTCGAAGGCCACGCCGGCGGCGGCTCCCGTTTCGGCCACGCGTCCTATCAGCGCCTCCATGTTCTCCGGGATGGTGGGGTCGGGCCAGTGGTTGGGAAACGTGCCGTCCAGTTCGCAGAACAACCCTTCCGCGTCGCAGCCCGCGTCGGTCAAGAGTTCCGGTATCAGAAGCGATGCCGTCCCGTTGCCGCAGTCGGCGACGATCTTCACCGGCCGCGCGACGCGAACGCGTTCCACCAACTCGCGCCGGTAGTCGTCCAGGACGTCACGCGTGCGGTACGTACCGTTGCCGGTCGCGAAGTCGCCGGCGTCGGCGATCTCGGCGACGCGTTTTATCTCGCCGCCGTAGATGGTCCCCTCGCCGCAGCTTATTTTGAAGCCGTTGAACTGCGGCGGGTTGTGGCTGCCGGTGACCATAACGCCGCCTTCGCCGGGGGCGTAGCGGCGCGCCGCGAAATAAAACGCGGGCGTGGGCGCCATACCCAGGTCCACCACGTCGACGCCCGCCGCCCGCAGCTCGTCCGAAACCGACGTCGCGAACCGCTCGCTGGAGGAACGATTGTCGCGGCAGACGAGGGCGGTTTTCTTGCCGCGTTGGATGAAATAAGTGCCGACGGCCCGGCCTATGGCGGCGACGACGTCGTCCGTCAACTCGTCGCCGACGGTACCGCGGATGTCGTATTCCCGGAATATATTCTGAGGTATCACCGCGACGCTCCTTTTAAATCTTTACTCGAGTATAGCAAATTAGGCGCGCGTTCGTAAGAACGAAAAAATCCGCCCAGGCGTGCGAAGCGTCTTGTCAAACTCGCCTCGTTGTGGTAATAATGCGCAACTGAAAACCCATCCAGGAGGTGCGAGTTGAAAAACTTTTATAGACTAACCGGTTTGAGTTTGGTCTTGCCGGTGGTTCTGGTCTTGGCGGCGTGCGGAAAGAAGGCCGAGGAGCCCGCCACCGCGGAAGAGACAGCCGCGGAGGCCGGCGTACCCGCGGTACCGCCGGAGGACTTGCAGGGTACGTTCCGGGTCAAGGTCGCGGAAGTAGACGAGTATATGAAGGCGCACGACGTTACTAACACGGCCGCCGAAGAGCTTGCCGCCAAGCTCGAGGGATTTCAAAACGACTTCGAGGGGCTCGCCGCCAAAGCGGGCGACGACGAGGAGTCGGCGGCGCCCTTCAACCTGGCCGCGGAGGCGATGGCCCTTTACGTTAAGAGCCTGCGCGCGCCGGCGAGCGACCTGAGCTCGCTCGAGTTGGCTATCGATGCCGAGGCGAAGTGGACCGAGGCCAAGAAAGCCGCCTTCCTAGAACCGAAGACGTAGATTGAGCGGCGGTCGCCGCCCCGGCTAGCCGGCCCGCTACGCTCGGCGGCGCGGGTCATCGGCGCCGGGAGCGCTGGGCCGCCGCCCGACCGGTCATTTTTTCCTTGACACCCAATATGTTGGGGTGTAGAATACCGGCGGCATACGATATATGGGATTTCGACCCTACGGGTCGGTTAAGGTAATGTGTCGTTTGTTTCGTTTTTCCGAGGTCGAGAGCGGGCCGGTGGTCGTGGATAGGGACATACGCGCAACAGAGGAAGTCGTGACGTCATGGCGGTAGGAGCAGGGCGGAAGTCGGCGCGCTTCAGAGCGCGGCTGGAGGCGCGCGCGTTGTTGAACGAGATGGGCGTGCGCGGGTCGCAAGCGGAAAGAATAATCATCGAAGCGTTGGACGAGCTCGAGGACCTGGGCAACTTCGGCGGCGAAGTTTTGGAGGGCGTCGTTAGGGCCAAAGTCAAGGAAGCGGAAGCCGGGTGGGAGCGCAACGTGCCGGCGGCGGAGGACGAAGAGTGGGAAGAGCCCGACGTGGAGCTGTCCGATAACGCGTTAGAGGTTCTGAAGCGACGCTACTTGCGGCGCGACGAGGAGGGGAACCCGGTAGAGGAGCCCCGCGAGATGTTCTGGCGGGTGGCGTGGGCGGTGGCGGAGGCGGAACGGATTTACAACCCCATGGCGGACATCGAGCCCGTGGCCCGCGAGTTCTTCGGCATAATGGCGCGAAGCGAGTTCATGCCTAATTCGCCCACGCTTATGAACGCCGGCCGCGAGCTGGGTCAACTCTCGGCGTGCTTCGTCCTGCCGGTCGAGGACTCGATGGATTCCATTTTCGAGGCCATAAAGGACACGGCGCTTATACACAAGAGCGGCGGGGGTACCGGCTTCTCCTTCTCCCGCCTCCGCCCCAAGAACGACGTCGTCATGTCCACCAAGGGTATCTCGAGCGGGCCTATCTCCTTTATGCAGGTCTTCGACGCGGCGACCGAGGCCATAAAGCAAGGCGGTACCCGGCGCGGCGCCAACATGGGGATACTGCGCGTCGACCATCCCGATATCATGGAGTTCATCACGTGTAAGGCCGACGAGAATCACCTCAATAATTTCAACATCTCGGTGGCGCTCACGGACGAGTTCGTGGCCGCCTTGACCGCGGAGGAGACGTACGCCCTAGTCAATCCTCGAACCGGCGAGGAGGCCGGCCGGTTGCCGGCGGCCAGGGTCTTCAACAAAATCGTCGAGATGGCCCACGGCAACGGCGAGCCGGGTATAATTTTTATCGACCGCGTCAACGCCGCCAACCCCACGCTGCACGTGGGTACGATCGAATCCACCAACCCGTGCGGCGAGCAACCGCTTCTGCCGTACGAGTCGTGCAACCTGGGTTCGGTCAACCTGGGCCTGATGGTGCGGGAGGAAAAGGGCCGGAAGGTAATCGACTGGGAGCGGCTCGGCCGCACGGTCCACGCCGCCGTCCACTTCCTGGACAACGTAATCGACGTCAATCGTTACCCCCTCCCCGAGATAGAGCAGAACACCCAGGCCAACAGGAAAATAGGTTTGGGCGTCATGGGTTTCGCCGACCTCCTCGTAGAACTTTGGATCCCGTACGATTCGGAGGAGGCGGAGGACGTCGCCTGCCAGGTAATGGAATTCGTCGACATCGAGTCCAAGCGAGCGTCGGCCCGGCTCTCGGAGGAGCGGGGCGTCTTTCCGAACTTCCGTGGCAGCGTTTACGACCGCCCGGGCGGCGCTCGCTTGCGCAACGCCACCACTACCACCGTGGCGCCCACCGGCACTATAAGTATCATCGTCGGCGTGAGCGGCGGCATAGAGCCTTTTTTCGCGTTGTGCTTCTACCGCCGCGTCCTGGACGACGACAAACTCGTGGAGGTAAATCCCCTTTTCGCCAAGGCGGCCGAGAACGGCGGGGTCGCCGGCGAAGACCTGTTCGAGAGCCTCGCCCGCGGCGAATCCATCCAGAAACGCGAAGACGTCCCGGACGAGTTAAAACGGATTTTCGTCACCGCGCACGACGTGTCGCCGGAGTGGCACGTTCGCATCCAGGCAGCCTTCCAGAAGTACACCGACAACGCCGTCTCCAAGACCATTAACTTCCCGAAGTCGGCTACGTTGGAGGACGTAGAGAAGGCGTACTTATTGGCCTACGAACTGGGATGCAAAGGCGTGACCATATATCGCGACGGCTCGCGTTCGTTGCAGGTGTTGAACGTGGGCGAGGCGACGGCCGAGGGGGCCGCGGCGCCGGGCGTCGCGCCGCTCCCAATAAGAGTAGCGCCGAGGCCCAGGCCCGCCATTACTTACGGCATTACCGAGAAAGTCGCCACCGGCTGCGGGAACCTCTACGTTACGTTGAACTGGGACGATAATGGGCTGTGCGAAGTCTTCGCTAAAATGGGGAAATCGGGCGGTTGTATTTCGTCCCATTCCGAGGCGTCCTCGCGGCTCATATCGCTGGCCCTTCGCGCCGGCGTCACCGTCAAGTCTATAATAAAACAGCTTCGCGGGATTCGTTGCCCGATGCCGACGTGGCAAAACGGTGAGGCTATACTCAGTTGTCCCGACGCTATCGGCATCGTTGTCGAACGTCATATGGGTGTCAAGACGACGCCGCTCTTCGACGCCGGGCCCGCCATGGAAGAGGTAGAAGCCCTGCGGCGGGAACGGATGTTGAAAGAGCTCGCCAACGTCGGCCCCCAATGCCCGGAGTGTTCCGGCCTTTTGGAAATCGCCGAGGGGTGTTTGACGTGTCGGGCTTGCGGGTTTACGAGGTGCGGCTAGCGGCAGGCCGCGGCCGCGCGAGAGGAGGCGGACGAATCCGCGATGGCAACCGAGAAGAAGGCAACGAAGAAAAAGGAAACGACGACCATGAAGAAGTGCGCTAATAAGAAGAAGTAATTTAGTAGGAACCCGGGCCGCCGGTTGGGACGTACGTGCCGGCGCGCGACGGCTCGGGCCGGTAGTACGGCGTTTTCGCCCGGGTAGGGGCACGGCTGCCCAGGGTTTTCCCGAAAGGAAGGTGGTGAAAAAGATGCCGGTGAAGAAGACAGCAGCGAAGAAGAAGACCGCAGTGAAGAAGAAGACCGCAAAGAAGACGACTAAGAGAAAGCCGGTCGCCAAGAAGAAAATTACACCCAAGAAGAAAACTACTACCAGGAAGAAAGCTGCCCCTAAGAAGAAGACTACCGCGAAGAAGAGGGCTACTACCAGGAAGAAGGCTGCTCCCAAGAGGAAGTAGCGTACGGCGTTCGGTTGTTGGCGAAGGCTAACGTTTAATCTTCTTTGTTGGTTATGCCTCGGCTTGGGCCGGGGTTACGAGGGGCCGCAATAGCGGCCCTTTCGCTTTGGAAACCGAACTCGTTTTGCGGCGTCGAGCTCGATTTTTTGTTATAATCTTACCCAACGTCCTGTGAACGCCGTAACCGGCCTCCGAAATGAGTTATTTATGGGCAATTCCGACTTCCTCGATTTCTTGGCAAACAACGTAACCGTCGCCGACGGCGCGATGGGGACCTACCTGTATTCCAAAGGGGTGGAGGCCGGCCGTTGTCTCGAGGAACTGAACGCTACCCGGCCGGACGTCGTCGCCGGCGTACACGGCGAGTATCTGGCCGCGGGGGCGCGCCTCCTGGAAACCAACTCCTTCGCCGCTAACGGCGTCAAGTTGAGTCGCTTCGGCCTCGAGGGCCGCGTAGTCGAGTTGAACGCCAAGGCCGGGGCCGTCGCGCGCCAGGCCGCCGGCGGCGACGCGTTCGTCGCGGGCTCGGTGGGGCCGTTGGGGGCCGTGATGAAGCCTTTCGGCTACTTGACGGAGGACGAAGGCCGGGGGTTCTTCCGCGACCAGATGACGGGCCTGCTGGAGGGGGGCGTCGACCTCGCCGTCGTCGAGACGATGTCTTCGCTGCTGGAGGCCGAAGTCGCGCTCGCCGTATGGCGGGAACTTACGGACCTCCCGGCCGTCGTCTCGTTGACGGTCCTGCCCGATGGGACGACGAAGTTCGGCGACGACGTGGTAGCCGCTTTTAAAACCCTCGTGGCCGCCGGCGCCGACGTCGTGGGCCTGAATTGCAACCTCGGCCCCAAAGAGACGTACGACGTTATCGCGGAACGGGTCTTGCGCCACCCGCCGGCGGGCGCCGCGTGGTATCTGAGCGCCATGCCGAACGCCGGGTATCCCGCGACCGTAGGCGGCCACGCCGTCTTCGGCGCTACGCCGGAGTATTTCGCCGAGTACGCGCCCTTGTTCGCCGAGCTGGGCGTAAACGTCGTCGGCGGTTGTTGCGGTACGACGCCGCGGCACGTGGAGGCCGTGGCGAAGGCGCTGGCCGGGCTGCGGCCCGCGGGCCGGCGGGCGCCGGTTGCGGCCGCCCGGGTAACCGAAGCGCGTCCCCACGGACCCCCCGCTCGGGCTCCGGGCGAGCGTTTCGCGGACAAGCTAGGGCGGCAGTTCGTCGTCACCGCGGAGCTCGACCCGCCTCGCGGCCCCGATTACGCGGCGGCGCTGGAAGCGGCCGCGCAGCTTCGCGGGTTCGGCGTCGACGCCGTCAACGTCGCCGACAATCCGCTGGCGCGCGTCAGGATGTCTCCCGTGGCTTTGGCCCATATCATCCGCGAGGAGGTAGGCCTCGAGCCCATACTTCACTTCACCTGTCGCGACCGGAACCTACTGGGGCTTCAGTCCGAGCTCGTCGGCGCCGCGGCGCTGGGAATCGGCGTGATCCTCGCCTTGACCGGCGACCCGTCGGAGGTGGGGGATTACCCCAAGGCCAAGTCGGTTTTCGACCTCGACTCCACCGGTCTGGTGCGCCTGGTGGATAAATTACGCTCCGGCGCCGACCTCTCCGGCAAAGCTATCGGCGCAACTTTCGACGTAACGGTGGGCGTGGCGTTGAATCCGGGGGCGGCCGACGTCGACCGCGAACACCGACGTTTCGAGGAGAAGGTTGCGGCCGGGGCCGACTTCGCGATGACGCAACCTTTCTACGACGCCGCGGTGTGGCTCGAGTTCCTGGAGCGCTACGGCGAGCCGCCGGTACCGGTTATTCTCGGCCTCCTCCCCTTCAAATCTTTCCGTCACGCGCAGTTCTTACACTTCGAGGTCCCCGGCATCGACGTACCGCCGGCGATGCTGGCGCGGATAGAAGCCGCGGCGGCGGAAGGCAAGGGGGCCGAGCGCGCCGAGGGCTTGGCGGTCGCGCGCGAGCTTTTAGCGCGGGTGCGCGATACCTGCCGCGGAATATATATCATCCCGCCGCCCGGCGACTTCGACGTGGTGGGCGAGATACTGGCATAACGTTAACCGCTACGATAAGGGTAGGCATCCATGGCCGAAGAAAATAATTTCGACAGAGACGAAGCGCTGTTTCTCTCGATAATGTACTCGTTCCACGCCGCGGCGATGCAGCAGATGGGTAAGATAGCGAACCCGTTTACCGGGAAAGTCGAGCGGGACCTCGACGCCGCCCACGGGACGATAGACGTTCTGGTCATGTTCCGCAAAAAGACCGAGGGCAACGTGACGGACCGCGAACGCCGCGTCCTAACCGGCCTTATTACGGAGCTGCAACTGAATTTCGTCGACGAGAGCAAGCGCGAACCGGCCGCGGAGGAGAAGGAACCCGCGCCGGAGGCGGAAGCGGGAGGCGCCGCGGAACCGACGGCGGAGGCCGAGGTCGAGGAGGAAAAGGTAGGAGCCGGCGAGGACGCCGCGGCCGCGGAAGGCGAGGAAGAGCCGACCGCGAAAGCGGAAGCCGAAGCGGTAAAAGCCGAAAAGGCGGCCGAGGAAAAGCCTAAGAAAAAAGCGGCCAAGAACGGCCGCGCCCCCAAAGAAAAGAAAAAGGAGAGCTAGCGGTGCCGGTCTACGAAGGCCTGCGCGTCCACGAAATAAAGGAGGACCTCTATTTTGCGCGCGGCGTGCGCGACGTTGCGCCGATGCGCGACATCCTCCGGATGCTCGGCGCGGACGAGGGCCCGGTTCTAATAAAAACCAACTGGTTCAGCCCGTACCCGGGACAATTCACCGACGCCGCGACGTTGGCGCTGGCGTGCGACGCCGTCGACGGCGAAAAAATCGTAATCGAGGGCCACGCAGCGATGCGCAACGATGGCTCGCGCGACGTCACGCCTGATAACGGCCGCGAAAATTGGGATTGGATCCGCGAGCAGGAGGCCGCGTACTTCGCCCGCTTCGGCCTGGATGCCGTCCTCGGCCGCGACGACGTGACGTACGTGAACGTCACCGACGAGGTGTGGGAGGGGCGTACGGTCCCCGAAGGCGAAGTCCGCGCCGCGCTCGAGGGCTCGGGCGCGCCGCTCGTCTTCGACGAATTGTACGGCGCGTTTCCCGAGAAGCTCTTGGCGTTCCGCGGCCGGCCGCTCCTCAGCCTCGCGCGCATAAAAGTCGCCGACCCCGCTTCGGCGACCGCCGGCTTCAGCCTTTCGCTAAAGAATATGTTCGGCCTTATCCCGGAACCTAATCGGTCGGCGTACCACGAGCGCCTGCCGGAGGCCATAACCGACGTTTGCCTGTTGTACGGCGCCTACTTCCGCGTCGTCGGCGTGTGCGAGGCGATTTACCACGCCGTCCGTGTCCGCGAGGGTGGCGCACACGAAACGTCCTGGGGCGACCGCTACGACGACGTCGAGGGCTTGGGGATAATCGTCGCCGGTGCCAGGCCGGCGGAAGCGGACGCCTTCGCCGCGGCGCTCTTCGGCCTGGACGTAAGCGGGCGCGCCGTTATGAAAGCGGCCGAGGAAAGGCTCGGCCCTTGGGACAAAATGGTGGCGTTGGAGGCGTCGCGGTACGCCGTGGAAGTTTAACCTTGTGGGGACGCGCGCGCGTAAAAAACGCCGGCCCGGAGGCCGGCGATTTCTTTATGAACGGTTTTACTTCGTCTTTATCATCAACGCGACGATGACGCCGACGGCGGCGACGATGGCCCCGGTAACCCAGGGCGAGCCCTGGCTGGCTCAAGTAACGCAATCCGCCGGCGCCAGCATGAGTTGATGGAAATAGTACCCCGCGGCGAAACCCGCGGCCCCCAGCAACGCCGCTATGCCGAGCTTGAGCATATCACCGCCATGCCAACGTGGCGAACAGCACCCCGATTACCGAGCCCAAGCCGCCCGTGAGCCACGGGCTCGAGCTCACCGGTCAAACCGAGCCGGCGCAACGCGTTAGGTAAAACCAACCGAACCCCAGCGCGCCGCCAACCAGCGCCCCCAGGAGTACTTTAGCCGCTGCCGGCATAAGGCCCCCCGGTGATGTATTCCTGGGCGGAGAAGGCCGCCGCGGCCCCTTCGCCCACCGCGGTGGCGACTTGCTTGAGGGTCTTCGAGCGGCAATCGCCCGCGGCGAAGATGCCGGGCGCGCTGGTCCGCATGTCTTCGTCCGTTACGATAAGGCCGGACTCGTCGAGCTCCACCAGGTCCTTTACGAATCCGGTATTCGGTTCGACGCCGACGTAGATGAAGACGCAGTCCACGTCCAGCTCACGCTCGTTTCCCGTTTCGACGTTTTTGATCTTCAGGCCGGTTAGGCCGTTGTCGCCGCCGACCATCTCGGTCACGACCGTGTACCAAACGAACTCGAGCTTTTCCTGGGCGAAGGCTTGCTCCTGTATGATTTTTTCGGCGCGCAGCCTGTCCCGGCGGTGGATAACGTAGACTTTACTCGCGAACTTCGCGAGGTACACGGCCTCCTTCACGGCGCTGTCGCCGCCGCCCACTACTGCCACCGGCCTGTCGCCGTAGAGCGGCCCGTCGCACGTGGCGCAAGTCGACACGCCCATCCCCCAGAAATCCTCCTCGCCCGGCACGCCGAGCTTGCGGCTTTCGGTCCCGGTCGCGACGACGACCGCTTCCGCCAGGTAATCGGCCTTCGCGCTTTCCAGAAGGTATTTTCGTTTTAAAGCGCGAACGTTGGTTACTTCGGCCGTGCCGAATTGCAGGCCGAAGCGCTCGGCTTGTTTTTGCATCTTTTCTATCAGTTCGGCGCCGGAGAGAGGTTCGGGGAAGCCCGGGTAATTCTCGATGACGTCGGCTAGTAAGATCTGGCCTCCCGTCAACGGTTTGGCCTCCAGAAGTATCGCGTCTACGCGGCTGCGGGCCGCGTAAATACCCGTGGTCAGGCCCGCGGGGCCGCCGCCCACGACGGCGAGCTCGTGTTCTTCTACGGCCATCCTTACTTGACCCTCCGCATAAGTACCACCCGTTCGTATTCCTTCTTCATACAGCGGTCCATAATGACCTCGAGGCCCGCCTCTTGCGCCAGGGCCGCGAACTCCTCGTCGATTACGCCCAGCTGTAGCCAGATGACTTTCGCCCCCACCTTGACGGCGTCCTCTATAACGCCCCCCAGGTGCTCGGGCCTACGGAATACGTCCACGATGTCGACCGGCTCGGTGATGTCCTTGATGTAAGGCCACGCGATTTCGCCCAGCACCGATTCGTACCGCGGGTTGACCGGATAGATCCGGAAGCCGTGGCGTTTTAAGAACCGCGCGATGCGATTGGCCGGCGATTCTTGTTTGGGGGTCAACCCCGCGACGGCGACGTTCTTGTGGGTTTTGAGGATTTCCGCCAGCCGTTCGTCGGTCGGGTTTTGGAAATTTTCGAATTTTTCTTCGTCCATAAAACGGTTGCTCCCGATTAGGATTATCGTCTTCGGGCGAGTCGTGGGAAGCGGTTTCTCCGGCGTTTCGTACTCCCCGGAAGGTAGTCGAGAACGCAACTTACCCTTTCGCGCGGCTTGACCCGCGTTACCCGAGGTACGTATTTTACCCCTTTAATCTATAAGAAGTTTACGGCGAGCGGCTTTAGGAAGTTCCCCTAAATTTTTTTACCGGTCGCGGCTTGCCGCCGCGAGCGTTAACGCCGTCAACCTGCTCTAACGTTGCACGCCTCGCCGGTGCGGGGTTTCGACGTCCTGGTCACCACCAGGGATATTAAGCGGCGGCATTTCTCGGAGGCGCAATCCGGACACCGGCATTCAGAGCCGTCGGCGTCACGGCATAGTACCTCGAAAACGGCACCGCATTCGTTGCATTTGAATTCGTAAATGGGCATACTATTACGACATTCCCCCCGCGTTCGACCGGGCCCGCCGACCGTTATCGAAAGCACCGGCGGCGATAAGCCGCAGCATCCGGACGCAGCGTTCGCGCGTTAACCTGTTACTTCTTCTTTACTCGGCCCCCTCGGTCTCGCGCATCTCCCAGAACTTATCTTTCATCATAGCCCACTTATCGGGGTGCGTTTCCTCCATGTGAGAGGCGTATTCCCCGTCGGTCATGAATAGCGTCTTGCAATCTTCGCAGATGAGGTCTTCGCCGGGGGCGGGACAAGCTACCTCTTCTTCGGCGGGCGTCTCGGCTACCGTTTCGGCCGCGGTCTCGGCGGTGGGGGCTTCTTCTTTTTTCTTACATCCCACGAAGGCGGCCGCGAGGCCCAACGCAAACATGATAACGATGAAGACTTTTAGGTACTTCACGATTAAACCTCCTCTTAGGATTTATATATAGTGTATTTTATCATAAATATCCTAACTTTGCAACAGCGCTTCCCATAACTCTACGACGCGTTCGTTTAACCGGCCCGGCCTTTCCGCGGCGTTTAAACGCACCGCGCGCTCCTCCTTTTTAAACCAGGTCCGTTGCCGCTTGGCCAGGCGCAGCGTTTCGCGGACTATGCCCGCGAACGCCGTTTCCTCGTCGAGTTCGCCCCTCAGAAGTTGAACCGCTTGGCGGTAGCCGATGGCGTTGAGGGGAGGGGCGGTCTCGTCTGCGACTTCGGCCAGCAAGCCGGCGGTTTCGGCGAGTAGCCCTCGCGCGAACATTCGGCGCGTACGTTCTTCTACGCGAGGTGCGAGCCAGCGTCGGGGCGCGTCCAAAGCTACGACTGCGACGCGGTCGGCCTCGAGCGCCGTCGCGCCCCTGGAGTGGATTTCGGCCAGCGGTATGCCGGTCAGCTCGTATACTTCGAGCGCGCGGATGATGCGTTTTTCGTCCGCGGGTGATATTCGCGCCGCGGCGTCGGCGTCTACTTCGCGTAAGTATTCATGCAGATCTTCTCCCGCGGCCCGGCGCGCCCGCAGCGCGGCCCGCACGTCGGCATCCGCGCCGGGAGCTTCGCATATGCCGTCGACGAGAGCGCGGAAGTAAAGGCCGCTGCCGCCGACGACCAAGGCCAACCTGTTGCGGCGCCACGCTTCCTCGCACGCGGCTCGCCCCTCCGTCATGTACCGCCCCGCGCTGTAGGGGATGCCGGGTTCGACGACGTCCACCATAAGGAATTCGTAGCCCCGCCGCGCTTCGCCCGTCAATTTGGCGGTCCCGACGTCGGCGCCGCGGTATACCTTGGTGGAGTCGCACACGATTATAGAGACGGCGTCGGGGCCCCCCAGCGCGTCGGCCAGCGCCAGCGCGAGCGTCCCCTTCCCGGTGCACGTAAGGCCCACTACGGCGAGTAGGTGTCTGGACATTGCCTTTAAATTTAATATTAACGGGCCTGTTTATCAATAGCTCTGAACAAGTATTAGTTTGACATGATAAATAGGCCTTATTATACTTCGCCGAGATGCTTATTAAGCGGGTCATCAACGCTACCGGCGTAATCTTGCATACCGGCGCGGGCCGCGCGCCGTTCGGGCCCGTTATCCTCGAGCGCGTCGCTCAAATCCTGGAGGGATACTGTAACCTTGAGATGGATCTGGAGAGCGGCGAGCGCGGCCAACGCGACGCCCTGGTCGCGGCGCCGCTGCGCGAGTTGACGGGGGCCGAAGACGCCTTGGTGGTAAACAATAACGCCGGCGCGGTATTACTTGCCCTCCACGCCCTCGGCCGCGGCCGGCCCGCGGCGGCGAGCCGCGGCCAACTAGTCGAAATCGGCGGCGCCTTCCGTCTACCGGAGGTTATGGCCTCCGGCGGCGTCGAGCTTATGCCGGTCGGTACGGTCAACGTGACGCGCCTCGACGATTTCCGCCGCGCGCTCGACGCCGGCGCGTCGCTCGTCGTCCTGGCCCACCGCAGCAATTTCTACTATCGCGGTCGGTTCGACGAGCCGCGCGCCGACGAAGTGGTGGCTTTGGCCGCGGCGTACGGCAGGCCGGTGTTATACGATTTGGGCAGCGGTTTGCTTAGTACGTCGTTGTATCCGGACCTGGTTTCGCAGGACGAGCCGTCGGTGGAGAATTTGTTGGACGCGGGCGTCGACGTCGTATGTTTCTCGGCTGACAAGTTGCTCGGCGGCCCGCAAGGCGGCGTCGCGGTGGGGAAAGCCGCGGCTATCGGGGAGTTGCGGGGCGATAGTATGTACCGCGCGCTGAGGGTCGGGAAGGAGACGTACGCTTTGCTCGGTGCCGTGTTGGAGAAGTACCTCGACGGCGGCGCGTTGGACGGTGTCCCGACGTACCGGCTGCTAAGTCGCTCCGCAGAAGATTTGGAACGGATAGCCCATGCCGCGGCCGCCTTCTTCCGGAAAGCCGACGCGGCCGATTTGGAGATAAACACCGCCCGGGCGGAGTCGTACGTCGGCGGCGGGACGCTGCCGTACGTTCGTTTGCCCACTTTCGTCGTCGCGCTCAGGCATAAACACCTTTCGCCCCATGCGTTAAGCGGCGTGTTGCGGCGTCTCGAGCCGCCGGTCCTGGCTCGCGCGACCGGCGACGCCGTATACGTGGATATGCGGAGCGTTCTCGACGACGACTTGCCGTTGCTCGAGCGGGCGGTCGGGACTTTAGCGGCCGAGCTGGGTTAGCGGCGTCGGGTCAAGTACCGATTTACGAAGAACGGCGCGCCGCTAATTTCGCTTGACTATAAAGGCGCAACTCGTTATTATCCCCCGAGCGTATCGCGGTCGGGCTTGTATAGCTTTGCCGCGGTACTGGTTGTATGGGCCCTATGAGAATAGTCTGGCCGGTACTTCTTATCGTGTGCGCCGCGTCACTCGCGACGGCCAGGAGTGGCGAGACTACGGCTACGTTCTTGACGCTTGGCGTCGGCGGCCGGCCGTCGGCCATGGGGGAAGCGTACGTCGGCCTTGCCGAGGGCGTCAACACGTTGGCGTACAACCCGGCGGGGGTCGCGAAACTGGACGCGGCCGAGGTATCGGCGATGCACGCGGAATGGGTACAGGGTTTTCGGTACGAGTACGTCGCGTTCGCGTACCCGCTGTCTTGGGGGACGTTGGGAGGCAGCGTTCGCGCGCTGACCGTCGGCGGCTTCGAGTTGCGGACCGATCCCGACAACCCGTCCGAAGAACCCGAGGGGACCTTCGGCGCCGCGGACGTCGCGGTCGACGTCAGTTACGCTTACCCGCTGAGCGGCGTTCTGGCCGTCGGGGCCAACGCCAAAATAATAAACCAGAGAATACACGACGTCTCCGCCACGGGCGTGGCGGGTGACGTCGGCGTTTATTGGGAGCCCCGGCCGTCGTTGAGCGCGGGGTTGGCGGCGCGGAATTTGGGTCCGCCCGTGACGTTCGAAGAGGAATCGAGCCCGCTCCCTATGACGGCGGAGGCGGGGTTAGGGTACCGCATGTTCGACCGCAAATTGGTCTTGAGCGGCGCGGCCGAGAAACCTTTTAAGGACGATTTCCTGTATAAGGGCGGCGTCGAGTATTCCCCCCTGGAGTTTATTTCGGGACGCGTCGGTTATCTTTACGGTTTGGATACCGGCGGGAATACCGGCCTGACCGGCGGGTTGGGCGTGAACGTTGCCGGGTTTTCATTCGACTTCGCGGTGGCGCCCTACGGCGACCTGGATACGACGTATCGCGCGGGCTTCACGTACGTTTTCGGCCGGGAGCGGCGCCGCATAACGGAAGAAGTCGCGGCCGAGTTCGAAAGGCACCGCCAGGAAGTTATCGCCTCCTTGTCCGCCAAAGCCGAGAGTTATTACCGGGCCGGCAATTACCAGGGGGCGGTGGACACCTGGGACTTGATATTGGTTTGGAACCCGGAGAACGCGGAAGCGGCGGTGAAGTTGGAAGAGGCTCGCGATGGTTTGAACGAGCAGCTCGTTGCCGAACACGTCGAGAAGGGGGAGGCGTTCTTCGCCGCCGGTAAGTACAGCGAGGCCGCGCTGGAATACTCCTTGGCGCAGAAGATAGACCCGACTAATGAGGCCGCCATAATCGGCTTCGCCCGCGCCGAAGAGGAACTGGCCCGGGAGGAGGCGCGCCAAAAAGAGGAGATAGCGAGGCTGCTGGAGCAAGCCCGGGCCGCGTACAGCCGGGGCGAGTATACGATGGCCATCGCCAGGTGGGAGTCGGTCCTGGGGCTCGAGCCGGGCAACGCCGAAGCCGCCGCCAATCTTGAAGGTGCGCAGGCCCGCGTGGCCAGTATGGTGGGAGAATACAAAACGGCCGCGCGCCGCTACGCCGACGGGGGAGATTGGGTTTCGGCGTCGTCGAATTGGAACCGCGCCCTCCGGCTGGCGCCCGACGACGTCGAAGCTATAGCGGGCCGTAAGGAGGCTCGAGGTGCCTTGGCCCGCGAGGCGGAGACGTTCGTTAGCGCCGGCGTCTCGTTGTACGAGCGCGGCGATTTTAACGGCGCCGAGGCGAAGATGATAGCCGCTTTGAACCTCCAACCAGATAACGGCCGTGCGAGCTCTTATATGACCAAGATACGAAAAAAGCGGGCGGCGCAAAAAGAGGCCGCGGTAGATTATACCAGCGTATATATGAAAGGCATTCAGGCGTACACCAATAACCAGTACCGGGCGGCCATAGCGTATTGGAAGCAGATACCGACCAAGGACCCGCTGTACCGAAAAGCCCAGACGAACATTAAACGCGCGAAAGCGGTGCTTAAGGAACTCGAGTGATATTTAATATTTTAAGGAAGGCCGCGGCGGCGGATGTGATGCACTCGTGTTAAGGAGAGCGTTAACGGCATCGGCGTTGGCCGTCTTGCTCGCGTGGCAGGGCGCCGCGGCGCCCGACGGCGACGAACGAAAGGCGAAGTGGGCCGAGCGCGCCGAAACCGGGCGGGCCCAAGCGCCTGCCGGCGACGCGGCCTTATCCCCCGAAAAAGCCCCGGCCTTGACCCCCTTGCCGGGCGGTAAGGCTAAGGAGTGGGTGCAGGAGCGTTGGGAATTCGGGGACGACGAAGATAAATATAAAAATTGGGACCCTGAAGAAGAGAACGTCTACTGGAGAAAGACCGAAGAAATTGACGTGGACTTCATGCCGCCGTACGTGGGTGCCGCCTCCACTTGGGGGTCCCGGCGCGAATTACCCCTGTCTACGGGCGGCCGCTTCGCCGTCTCATCCGCGGACGGGAAAACGTGTATCCTTTACGGCGGCGCCGGCGCCGGCGAGTACGCGGGTACGGGCGTGGTTTGTTACGCCGAGGACCGCGAAGGTGCCAGTTGGAAAGTATCCCGGGTTAAAGAAAGCGGCGGCTTCCAGGCCAGGGACGTCTTGGACTTGTGCTGGACGCCGAAACTTACCTCCGGTTATATATGTGGCGCGACGCGCATAACGAAGACGCCCACGCCGAAGACGCCGCTGTTTTATTACGACGGGCCGGTGCCGACGTCGAATTGGGTTTCGGCTACGGAGTACGGGTCGGTCCCGCCTCGCACGGTATACGATTTCACTGCCGTGGCGCCCGGGCCGAAGGGCGCGAGCGCGGAGGTCTACCTGGGTTACTCGGGTCTGAGCGCCGGCACGGCGCAGGTTTACTACTATCGCGAGCCGCGGTGGAATTCGTTGGGTAGGCTCACGGGCGCCAAGGACGTTCACGCGTTGTGCGCCACCGATACCGGCGTCCTGGCCGGGACCGGGCCGGGGCGCATCGTCTACGAGTGGACGGGGAGTAAGTGGAACTCGAGGCAGGTAACGGGGCTGAATGCGGGAGACGTGAAAGACGTCGTAAAGATAGGCAATCATTATTACGCCGCCGCCGGCAACTGCCTGCCCGGCGGCAAGGCGCGGCTCTTCCGCACTAAAGACCTCGTCCAGTGGCAGGACGTAACGCCCCGAGCGGCGGACGTAGAGGAGCTTTCCGAGTTCGTGGCCGTGGCCGAATTCGGCAAGGACGGCGCGGTCGCCGCGGTAGGAGATGCCTTCGGGCGTTTTTACGTGAGCCAAAATCCCGCGCCCGCTAACTGGGCGGTGGTGACCGCTGACGCCACCGCCGGCGTCGTTGGTAGAGACGTCGTTCACGTTAGCGAGGGCAGCGACTTCTGGGGCAACTTCTTGGGGTACGAAAAAGACAGTAGCGTCTACGCCAGGAAGTTCCGGGGGTTCAAAACCGGCGGCGTCTTATACTCGTCGGTATACGACTCTTACGATAAGCTTATTAAGTATCAAACGCTGGAGGTCGCGGGCGCGATGGCCTCCGGCGGCGCGACGTTCTGGCTCCGCGCCGACGCCGACGTCGGGAAATTCGAAACTGCCGTAGGCGGGCCCGGCCAGCCGGAGTGGGTTAAAGTGACGCCCGGCGAGCCGTTACCGGCCGAACTCAATAACAAGAGGTACGTTCAGTACAAGGTCCGCCTCGACGTACCGGACGGCAAGAAGTTCCCGCCGGTGGTGAAAAGAGTGCGGCTCGCGATGGACTCGACGTACTCCCAGGTTACCGGGACGTCTCCCGCCAACGGTACCAGAGGCCACAACGTTGACGTACCTATCAGGTTCATTTTTACGAAGAAGGTCGACACAAAAACTATCATACATCCAGAAAATATTACGTTGACCGGAAAAGAACGTTCGTACGAATGGCGCGGGTTGTCCGAAATCCAGGACACTACGGACTTTATGGTATTCCATGAACCCTTCGAGCCTTACGACGAAATCACGGTCAGGCTGGAAAGCATACCGCGCCGTATGATATTCGACTACGACGCCAAGTTCGCGCCAAAGGAGGAAAAGGATGAATGGGAGATCGACCCGGACGGCGACGGCGAGCGCGGCGGCAAGTATATATTCACTTTCAGCGTCGGCTCGGGCGGCGGCGATAAGGAGGGCCCGAACGTTTACGACGTCACGATCCAACCCAACCCTACTTTCGGCGCGAAGGATGTTTTGATTAAGGCGATCGCCGACGACGCCGAGACCGGCAACTCGCCTATCGCGGCCGCGGAGTACTCGTTCGGGGATAGTCCCGCGCCGGCCGGCGAGGGCCAGCCGATGGAAGGCGATTTCGGAGTCCCCAAGGTGGAAGTTCGGGCCGTAGCGGACATAAGCGAATTGAGCAAGGGCCAGAAACGCATAATGGTATACGTCCGGGCGTTGGACATGGCCGGCAACTGGGGGGACCCCACCGCGGCGCCGATATTTATCAGGCCTCCGGATTTCCTACCGGCGGAATACGTTTACTTCTACCCCAACCCATGCCGGGACGACGAGGGATATTTCCATTATTTGGTTACTAAGGACAGCGAGATCACGGTCCGGGTGTACGACGTACGGGGCCGCTTAGTCGAAGAGATTAGCGCTACCGCCCAGGCCTATACCGGCGAGCGGGGCTTACGGTGGGACGTATCGCGCGTGGGCGCGGACGTGTATATCTTCCAATTCACGGCGCGGGCTACCACCGGCGAAGTAGCGACGGTTACGAAGAAGCTGGCCGTGTTGAAATAAGAACGGCTTAGAGACGGATCTACCATGCCTCTCAAGTTTAAAATCGCGTTGTTCGTCGTCTTGTTGACGGTAATCGTTACCGGCGTCGCCGGCGTCCTAATTACCGGTCGGATGGAGTCCTCGCTCCGGCGGGAGATCGAGATGCGCGGCGAGGCGTTGGCCCGCAACCTCGCCGCCAACGTCGAAGACCCGCTGTCGCAGGGCGACGACCTTTACATCGCGCGGTTCACGACCGGCGCCATGGACAACCCCGGCGTAGTGTACGCCATAGTCGTAGGCGGGGGCGGCCGTATAGTCGGCTACCGCGACGCGGCCCACGAAGATTTCACCGATTTCTTGGGTAAGCCGTACGAGCCGCCCGCGGGGGTTCGACCTTTGGGCAAACGCGAGTTCCTAAGCCAGACGTACGACGCGCCCCGATGGGGGCCGGTGTACGACGTCGCCGTGCCGGTGATGCTCGCAGGCCAAAAGGCCATCGGCGTGGTTCACGTCGGCATATCGCAGGAGGGCGTCAAGCGCGCCGTAAACCGAACGAGGATTACTATCGGCGCGATTACGGCGGCCGCCGTATTGCTCGCCTTGTTGGGGTCGTTCGTCCTGGCGGGGTTCATTACGCGCCCCATCGACCGTTTGATGGCCGGCGTCCGCGAAATCCAGAAGGGCAACGGCTACGCCATGCAGCTTCCCATCACCACCAGCGACGAGGTGGGGCACCTGACGCGCGCGTTCAACGACATGGTGAAATCGCTCGGCGAAAAAGAGCTCATCAAGGAAGCGTTCAGCCGTTACGTCTCGCGCCAGGTCGCGAGCCTGATACTCGACGAACCCGATAAATACATATCGACGCTAAAAGGCCAGCGAAAGACGATAACGGTGCTCTTCGCCGACATCCGCGGGTTTACCCGCATCGCCGAAGCGCTGGCGCCGGAACAAGTAGTAACCATGCTCAACGTCTACCTGACTTATATGACGGACGTCGTCTTCAGGTACGAGGGCACGCTCGACAAGTTCCTGGGCGACGGCCTGATGGCTATCTTCGGCGCCCCGGTGGAGCAGCCTAACAGCACGTTGAACGCGGTGCGGGCCGCCCTCGATATGCGGGAGCGGCTCCGCGAATTCAACCTCGCCCGGGAGATCGGCGGCGAGGAGCCGGTCCTCGTCGGCATCGGGGTCAACTACGGCGACGCCATCGTCGGCAACATCGGCTCGCGCGAGCGCATGGACTACTCCGTCATCGGCGATACCGTAAACGTCGCCCAGCGCATCCAGACCTTTACTGAGGGGGGCCAAATAATCCTGGCCGAGCCGGCCTACCGCCGCGTCGAGGAATACGTGGAGGTTAAGTCGTTGGGGCTGTACGAGCTCAAGGGGAGAAGGAAGAAGGTAGAAATGTTCGAGGTAACAAATCTGAAGGAGGGTGTGGTGGAGAGCAAGGACGAGTAAGGCGAAGTGAGGGCGTCGTCGACGGCGCCGATTATTAAAGCCTTGTTCGCGGCCGCGCTCGAGCGCGGCTTACGTTTCGGCGAAAGTGAAGCCCCGCGAAGGCGGGGCGTTTTTAGTCGGGCCGGGTTCGACGTTTAACGAGGCCGCGTCGCCGCGGCGGGTTGCCGCGCTCTCTTCGTCGGCTTACGCGCGGCTTTGCGCGGTTTTTTCGGTTTTTGGGCGGCGGTTCCGTCTACGAGCGCGGCCTCCAGGACGTCGCCGATGCTCTTGGCGTACGTTACGTGTACTTTGTCGCGGTGTTCGTCTTCAACCTCGAGGACGTCGCTCTCGTTTTCCTCGGGGAACAACACGTTGGGGATGTGGGCGCGGACCGCGGCCAGGAGTTTCTCTTTGACGCCGCCGATGGGCATTAACTTACCGCGCAGCGTAATCTCGCCCGTCATCGCCAGGTCGTGGCGCACCGGCCGGCCGGAAAAGACCGACGCCAGCGCCGTCGCCATCGTGACGCCGGCGGAGGGGCCGTCCTTGGGGGTGGCGCCCGCCGGCACGTGAACGTGGATGTTGCACTTCTCGAAGGCTTCGCCGTCGATGCCCAGCTGCTCGGCGTGGGCCTTGATGTAGGAGTACGCGGCGCGGGCCGACTCCTGCATAACGTCGCCCAGCTGGCCCGTCAGGATGAGCTCGCCCTTGCCCGGCATCTTCAACGCTTCGATAAACAGTATAACGCCGCCCGCGGCGGTCCAGGCCATGCCGGTCGCGATGCCGACCTCGTCTTTGCGGCCGGCTGTCTCCGGGTAGAACGGCGGCGCTTTGAGGTAGTCGGTGACGTTCTTTTTGGTCACGGCAATCTTCTTGACCTTCTCTTCGACGATTTGCCGCGCCGTCTTGCGGCAGATGGTCGCGATGGCGCGCTCCAGGTTCCGTACGCCGGCCTCTCTCGTGTACCGGTTTATTATTTCCTTAACCGCCGAGTCGGCGATTTTCAACAACTTTTTTCCCAGGCCGTGTTCGGCCAGCTGCTTCGGGATTAGGAACTGCTTCGCGATGTTTAACTTCTCAGGCATGGTGTAGCCGGGCAGCCGTATTATCTCCATGCGGTCTTTGAGGGCCGGCGGTATGGGGTCCAGGATGTTGGCGGTCGTTATAAACATCACCTTGGACAGGTCGAACGGGAGGTCGAGATAGTGGTCCGAGAACGAGAAGTTCTGTTCGGGGTCGAGGACTTCAAGTAGCGCGGAGGCGGGGTCGCCGCGGAAATCCATCCCGAGCTTATCCACCTCGTCCAGCATGAAGACCGGGTTGTTGGTGCCGGCCTTTCGGATTCCTTGTATTATCCGGCCCGGCAACGCGCCGACGTACGTCCGACGGTGACCCCGTATCTCGGCCTCGTCGCGCACGCCGCCCAGCGACATGCGGATGAACTTACGCCCCACGGCCCGGGCGATGGATTTGCCCACCGACGTCTTGCCCACGCCCGGCGGCCCGACGAAGCAGAGTATGGGCCCCTTCATCTCCTCTTTGAGTTTGCGCACCGAGAGGTACTCCAGGATGCGTTCCTTGACGTCGTTGAGGTCGTAGTGGTCCTCGTCCAGGACCTTGCGGGCGTGGGCGATGTCCAGGTTGTCGTCGGAGCTCTCGAGCCAGGGGAGGGTTAAAATCCAGTCGAGGTAGGTACGCGCGACGACGTATTCCGCCGCCTGGGGCGGGATGGTTTTAAGGCGGTTGAGCTCGCGCGTCGCCTCCTCGCGGACCTCGTCCGTCAGCGCCTTCTCGAGAAGCTTCTCTTCCAACTCGTCGATCTCGACGGCGTATTGGTCCTCTTCGCCCAGTTCCTTGCGGATGGCCTTGAGCTGCTGGCGCAGGTAGTAATCGCGGTGGGCTTTGTCCATCTCGCTCTTGGCTTCGGTTTGGATTTTAGAGCCCAACTCGAGCAGGTCCACCTCGCGGTTGAGGATGGAGGTGAGTTTTTCGAACCGTTCGGTTATGTCCACCGCGTCCAGGATCTCCTGCCGTTCGGCCAGCTCGACGTTGACGTTGGAGGTGATGAAGTCGGCCAGCTTGCCGGCGTCCTCGACGTTCATCGCCGCGACGTACGCGTCTTCCGGCAGGTTGGGCGCGAGCTCCACTATTTTTTGGAAGAGGTTGAGGGCGTTGCGCTGCAGCGCTTCTATTTTGGTGGTTTTCTTTTCCGGGCTTTCGAGACGTTCGATCTTGGCTTTGAAGTAGGGCTTGGTCTGGATGAAATCCTTTACCGCCAGGCGCGTAATCCCCTGGACCATGATCCGCGCCGAGCCGTCGGGCATCCGCAGCATCTTCAGGATCATCCCGCCGGTCCCCACGTCGTAGATGTCGTCGGTCCCGGGGTCCTCGACCTCGGGGTCCTTTTGGGCGAACAGGCCGATGATGCGGTTGCCGCGCACGGCGTCGTCGATGAGCTTTATGCTCGACTTGCGGCCGACGACGAGGGGGACGATCATGTACGGGAAGATGACGGTCCCGCGGAGCGGCAAAATCGGCATCTCTTCGGGAAGCTCGACTGCCTCGACGTTCTCTTCGTTGACCAACGTTATGCACCACCTTAGAACTAAGCGGGCCGCGGCCGGGCCCGGCGTTTACCGTTCCCTACAGTATCTCCACCGTGGTGTGAATCGAAACGGGCTTTTCGATTTTGGGCAGGATTACGAAGAGGAAGCCGTCGCGATACAGCGCCCGGGCCTTGTCGCCGTCGACCGGGCGGGGAAGGTGGAGGACGCGGCGGAAGTACCCGTACTCCACCTCTATCTGGTGATAGTATTCGCATTCCTCGTGGTATTCCTCTTTGCGCGCGCCGGTAATGATAACCGTATCCTCGTCCAACAACACCTTGACGGCGTCGCGGCTGACGCCGGCGATGTCCATCCGTACGACGAGGTCGTTTTTGGTCTCGAAGACGTCGGCGTCCGGGGTCCAATGGCGCGGCGCGCCCGAGGATAGCGGCGGCGATATCGAATATAGACGGTCGAAGAGCCGGTCGACGTCGGCCAGCCGCCAGAGGTTTACGCGCGCGGACTCTCTACGTTTTACCATACGGGCCTCCGAGCGTTTCGTTAAACGTTCCCTTCGGGTAATTAGTAACACAAATCGGCGGTTTTGTAAATAACCCGGTAACGGTCGGAGCGGACGGGGGGGCGCCCGTACTTCCCCCTTGCCGCGGCCGCCGAACGCTGGTATATTGTTCGTCGCGCTGGCGTGGCGGCTGGTTAAGGGGAATTAGCAGGGGAAATTCTAACACAAAATTAACACAAAAAAGCCCGGCAAGATGCCGGGCGATTTTATGAAGGAGCATACCAATATATCTGAGGTCACCTAAACAACGCCCTCACGCGGCCGAGGGAGGCCGGGACGACGGCCGTGTTAGTCTGGTCGAAATATTGGATGCGGTGGTTATTATAGTCCGCGACGTAAACGTACGCGCCGCTCGGCGTAACCGCGACACCGCAGGGGTGATTAAATTGGCCGTGGCCCGTGCCGCGCGAGCCCCACTTACCCAAGAAGGACCCGACGGAAGTAAAATACTGAATCCGGTCGTTGTTGTGATCGGCGACGAAGACGTTACCGCTCGAGGCAACTGTGACGAAGTAGGGTCTATTAAATTGGCCGTTGCCGGAGCCGCGCGAGCCCCACTTGCCCAGGAAGCTACCTGTCGACGTGAAGTACTGTACGCGGTAATTGAAGATGTCGGTGACGTAGACGTTGCCGTTGGTCGCGCACGCTACGCCTATGGCGCCGTCGAATTGGCCGTTGCCGGAGCCGCGCGAGCCCCACTTGCCCAGGAAGCTACCCGTCGAGGTGAAGTATTGGATGCGGTGGTTGTTGCAATCGGCGACGTATACGTTACCGCTCGAAGCGAGGGCGACGCCATAGGGAAAATTAAATTGGCCGTTGCCCGTGCCGCGCGAGCCCCACTTGCCGAGGAAACTCCCGGTGGCGGTGAAGTATTGGATGCGGTGGTTGTACAAGTCGGCGACGAAGACGTTACCGCTCGAGGCGATGGCGACTCCGAAGGGGTAACTGAATTGGCCGTTGCCGGAGCCGCTCGAGCCCCACTTGCCCGCGTATTCGTACTGGGGCGGCGAGGCCCAGGCCCCGGCCGCGAGCGCCACGGCCGTTGCGATAATTAATACCTTCTTCATCGTCGACCTCCTGGTTTATAATGAGCGCTCTCCAAAGAGCTGGGTGGGTTTGACGTTAAATAAAAACCCCAGGCCGGCACTTAGCCGAACCTGGGTAGTATCTCGCAACGCGCGCCGCGTGAGGCGCCGCACTGTTTTAAACTTTTTTCTTCTGACCCGGGCATACCCTCAAACCCCTTAGGAAGTCGACCCGGTTACGTATACGTTCTCCCTTGCGAACCATTATTTAATAACCGCGGTTTTTAGTCAAGCATAAAATATCCTGTTCATAACTAATTTGGTAACGTAAGCATATAACGGGCACAATTAGAAAATGGGCCGAACGGCATTCGACCGGAAGCTACGAAGCGGGCTTGGGTTCTAACGGGGCGACGGCGCCGAACCACCTGGTGCCGGGGCCGGCGTACTTCCCCCTTGCCGCCCGCCTTCAACTCTGTTATATTATCCCTCGCGCCGGAGTGGTGGAACAGGTAGACGCAAGGGACTCAAAATCTTAAACGAGCCGTTTTCGAAGAACTTAATGAGCGCAGGGAAAAGCAGGCAACTTGCTGTATTTTATGAGAGTTAGGCTGCTCAGGGCGCTGCCGGTTATTACCGGCGGTTAAGGGTGATTCGCGGTGAGTATGACACAAAATTAACACAAAAAGCCCGGCGGAATGCCGGGCTTTTCTTCGGGGCTACAGGGTTACTTAAACAACGCCTTCACGCGGCCGAGGGAGGCGGGCGCCACAGCGGCGCCGGACCAGCGGAAGTACTGGACGCGGTAGTTGATGGTATCCATTACGTAAACGTTGCCGTTCGGCGCGACGGCGACGCCGCGGGGCAATTTGAATTGGCCGTTGCCGGAGCCGGGGGAGCCCCACTTACCCAGGAAGCTACCGCTCAAGGTGAAGTATTGGATGCGGTCGTTCCACGAGTCGGCGACGTAGACGGTGCCGTTGGGCGCGACAGCGATGGCGTAGGGGCCTTCAAATTGGCCGTTGCCCGTGCCGTACGAGCCCCACTTCCCCAGGAAGCGGCCCGTCGAGGTGAAGTACTGGATGCGGGCGTTCCACGAGTCGACGACGTAGACGTTACCGCTCGAAGTAACTTCGACGTCGGAGGGTCGTTCAAATTGGCCGTTACCCGTGCCCCACGAGCCCCACGCGCCGAAGAAGCTGCCCGTCGAGGTGAAGTACTGGATGTCGTTGCTGCCAGTGCTGACGTATACGTTACCGCTCGAGGCGATCGCGACGCCAAAGGGATAACTGCAGCCCCACGCGCCGAGGAAGCTGCCCGTCGAGGTGAAGTACTGGATGCGGTCGTTCCGATAATCGGCGACGAAGACGTTGCCGCTCGAGGCGATGGCGACGCCATAGGGCCTATTAAATTGGCCGTTGCCCGAGCCCTGCGAGCCCCACTTGCCCGGGAAGGCGCCCGCCGCGGGGAAGGATGGGGAGCGGTGGACTTCACCCTCGCCGCCGTAAACTATACCGGTCGAGGAGACCGCGCCGCCGTTAG
>JAUWLW010000051.1 GCA_030613505.1 Candidatus Zixiibacteriota bacterium | reverse complement strand
CCGTCTTCTCGTCCTCGCCCAGGATAATCAATTTGGAGGCCTGGCCGCCGATCTCGACGACGGTGTGTACGTTCGGGTAGAGGCGACCCACCGCCGCGGTCTGCGCGACGATTTCGTTGGCGAAGGTCGCGCCCGAAATGTCGGACGCCAGCTTGCCGCCCGAGCCGGGGACGGTCAGCGACTTGATTTGGCCGGCCGGGTGACGGCCGAGGACGTCGTCGACGCCGGCGGCGAGCGCCTTTACGGGCTGGCCTTTGTGGCGGATGTAATGGTCCTCGACGACGTTGTACTCGTCGTCGAGCAGGACCAGGTTCACGCTGATGGAACCCAGGTCGGCGCCGAGGTGCATATATACGCTCCTAAGGGGGGCGGACGGGGGGGACTTATAAGGGCTTCGGCGTATACCAGCGCCCGTCCCGCAATACTATTTAAATAAAATTATGCGCGAACGAACGGGCCGCGGGGCCCGTCCGCTGAACTTATAGACGTTTAATATAGCACAACGGGGGGAGGGTTTTCAAGGGCGCATAAAAGCCGGCCCTGCGGGCGGCCCTTTCATTACTTAAACCTATTCGTTTTTGGTATAGTCCAATAAACAAATTAAGCGATTATTCCACCCCGATAATACCCTGGAGGTCCCGAAATGTCTTCATCCCGTATTCCCCGCTTGGCCGCATTCGCGCTCGGCGCCGTCGTGTGCCTGGGCCTGGCGCTGTTGCCCGGCGACGACGCCCGCGCCGAGGTCATCGCCGGCCTCGTAAACCCCGAAAGCCAGGAGCTGACCGAGCAGATGTACGTTGACGAAATGCTCGCGGCCTCGCCCGAGCAGGTCAGCTACGAGGAGGGCGGCGGCGAAGGGCTCGTCCCCGACGCGGCCATCAAGGCCGAACCCTACGAAACCGACAACGGCTTTAAGGGTTGGAAGGTCCACGTACCGGACGGCAAGCCGCTCGCCACGCCCGCCGTGGCCGACGGCCTGGTATTCGTCGGCGGCGGCTTCGGGACTTACGACTTCTACGCCTTCGACGTCGACGACGGCGACCTGACCTGGCAATACCACGTCGGCGACGACGGCCCCACCGCGGCCGTCGTCCACCGCGGCCGCGTCGCCTTCAACACCGAGAGCTGCATCCTCTACGTCCTCGACGCCGAGAAGGGGACCAAGATCTGGAGCCAGTGGCTCGGCGACCCGCTGATGGCGCAGCCCGCCGCGGCCGGAGATAAGATCTATATCACGTACCCCGGCGGCGACGGCCAGCACCACCTCACCTGCCGCATGCTCGAAAACGGCGGCGAGGTCTGGAACCAACCGCTCATCGGCGAGGTCATCACCGCGCCCATTATCAACGGCGGCTCGGTCTTCTGCTCCACGCTGGAGGGAACGGTCTACCACTTCGACGCCGACAACGGCGAGCTCAAGTGGAAGGACCAGAAGCTGGCGACGTCCGCGCCCTGGGTCGTGGGCGACGAGGTCTACGTCTCCAAGCGCGTGGAGGTAGCGGGCGAGGGCGGCGCCACGGACCAGTACGAGGGCATCGCCGGCCTGGGCCGCGGCTCCGGCGAGCAGACGAACAAAGAGCTGTACGCCTACGGCAAGGCCGATTATCTGAAGCACGACACCTCGAGCCGGTACGCCTCCGAGCAGGCCGACCTCGACGCCTCGGTGGGCTTCGGCTCCGCGCCGGCGGCCGCCAAGCTGAGCCAGGCCGAGGAGAACCTGGGCGTGGGGACCGTCTCCGGCGTGTGGGCCTACCAGGGCTCGCGGCCCGTCGTTAAGGACAACCGCTCCTACAACGCCATGGGCGACGCCGTCCGGGCGGTGGACGTCGAGTCCGGCAAAGTCGTGTGGGAAAAGCGATTTAAGCCGGAGGAGGACGTCGGCGGCCGCGCGCTCACGCCCCCCTCGCTGGCGGGCGACAACCTCTACTTCGGCTCCACCGACGGCGACGTGATATGCATGCGCTCCGGCGACGGCAAGGAGCTGTGGCGCTTCAACGTCGGCGAGCCCATCCGCTTCCAACCGGCGGTGACGGGCGGCAAGGTATTCGTCGGTACCGACTACGGCAACATCTTCTGCGTGGACGTAAAAGACCGCTCCGCGGACGGCTGGGCGATGTGGGGCGGCAACGCCTCTCACAACGGCTGGGAGGAGTAGGACGCCCCCTATCCTCTCCTCTTAAGAAAACCCGGCCTCCAGGCCGGGTTTTTTAAGCCAAGCGTTCTTCCGCCCCTACCGGAACAGCGCTTTTACCCTTCCTAAAGACGCCGGCCCGACCGCCGGTTCGTACCCCACTTCGTACTGCATTATCAAATAAATAAGGCGTTCGATAACGCCCACCCAGAGGTAGAGGCCGTCGAACGCGACGCCGCCCGGCCGCCCATAAGCGGCTGTACTAAACGAAGCTATCCTCGAACCGTTGGTAGTGCACTGCCAAACGTCTCGGCTATCAAATTCCGATATCCATAGGTAACCGTGAGGGTCGTAGGCCGCGTCCATGGGCGGGAAGTTAAGAGAGTAAGTACTATATACGGAACCGGAAACCGGATGGACCAGGAATAACCAATCGCGGTTTGCGTGCGTGATAAAAAGCGACGTTTCATCCCGCAGCGCTAAACCCCAAGGGTGGCTCGTAGGTTCCATAAAAGAACCGCAAATAGAACCCGTCGTAGCCGTCGCCCGGTAAATTCTATCTGGGCCGCTCAACGGCCCCGCGCTAAACCAGAAATAACCGGCCCCGCCTATTTCACCCGCCGTAACGCCCGAAAAAAACTCGGCGGGGCACTTCCACGTGCTAATCAACGACCCGGTGGTCGTAGTCCGATAAAGGGTACTCGGCCCGGCTATATAGAGGTAGCCGTCCAAGTAACCGATGCCGTCGGGATAGGTACCGGGGGACTTAAACGAGGATACCAAACTCCCCCAGGCCAAAGTCAACGTCGCCGTCGTAACGACGCTTACCACGGTGCCCGCTAACCACTTCCTTATCATCGATCTTCCTCCTCCTCGTTTATAGTATCGCTCCCGTCTTATTTACTATCTTACTACATGATTATACCACGCCTGCGGTTTCGTTTCAACGTAATCGGCCCCGCGCGCCTCCGGAAAAGCTTACTCGCGCCCCCCGGGCCGGGAGGAGTAGGACACCCCCTATCCCACGCCGACGTTGCGAAACCCGGCCACGAGGCCGGGTTCTTATTACACGCCCGTACTGTCGGACCGTCTATCCCGGCGTCTCGGCGGCGTGCTCTTTACCGGCAAAGACGCTGGCGACGGCCTCCAGAATGAAGTCGCGGCCGTTCAGGACCTCCAGTAAAACGAGGTCGCCGTCCGCGGCGTAGTGGAGGATATACGGGCCCCGCTCCTCCGCCACGTCCACGCCTTTCTCGGAGAACTGTATGAGTAACGCGTCCACATCGTCGCTGTATCTGGTCTTAATCATAACGCCCCCTTCGGGCGGGGTATACGGTCACTACGTTGATAACGTCCACCTCTTCGACGAAAACGACACGTAAAACCCGCCTTTCGTCGAGGGTTATTTCCGCCATGCGCCTGCCGCCGTACGCCGGCTTTACGCCTTCGGCGTTCGCTAATGCGTCCATCACAGTAGCTTCGTCCACCTCTACGCCCAACGTTGCGAGGAGCTTAATTTTATACCGCGCGTGCTCGCTTAGCTTTACTTCTTTAATAATTTTCGCTGCCCTACGGCTCGTTGTTTACCGACGGACAAATACTCCAACTCCTTTATTATTTTATTACTCAACCGCCGCCGGGTCAAGCTTAAAGGCCGACCCCGCACAAAGGCCGGGGGGGTGGGATTCTCCCTATCCTCTCCTCTTAGTGAACCCGGCTGCCAGGCCGGGTTTTCCGTATCCCCCTCGACAAAACCCGGTTCTTGTTATATAATGGCGGCGCCTATGGCCGAGAATAAACGTCCCCCCACCGAGGAAGAAGCCCGCAAGATCCGCCTCGACGCGCAGGTCACCATCGGCCTGAACTACCTCCGCGAGGGCCGCAACGACGAGGCCCTCCGCACCTTCGACGACGTATTAAAGGAAGACGTCGCCGAGTCCCGCGCGCAGATGGGCCGGGGCCTGGCGCTGGCCCGCCTGGGCCGCGTCGACGAGGCGCTCGCCATCGCCGAGGCCATACTCAAAGCCGACCCCACAAACGCGCGCGCCTTCAGCACCCGCGCCACGGCGCACGAATACGCGGGCCGGCTGGAGGAGGCGCGCGCCGACTTCGAGCGCGCCATCGCCCTCGAGCTGGAGGGCGCGATGCATCGCTACAACTTCGCCTGCTACTGGGCCAAGCGCGGCGACGCCGAGAAGTGCCGCGAACAGCTGGCCGAGGCGCTACGCCTAGAACCCTCCTCCAACGTCTTCGCCGCGACCGACGTCGACCTCGCCCGTTTCCGCGACGAGGACTGGTTCCCGGAACTGGTGGCGTTTAAGAAAAAGGAGGAGTGACCGCGTGCCGCATGAGCCGATGACCGAAAGCCACTTCCGGATGTTCGCGGTACACTCCGCGATCCGGGACTTCTTCAACCCTCCCAAGAGATGGGTGGCAGAGGCAGGCGTCAAGGCGGGGGATACGGTCCTCGACTTCGGCTGCGGCCGCGGCGGCTTCACCGTAGCCGCGGCGAAGGCCGTCGGCCCGGCGGGTAAAGTATACGCGCTGGACATCCACCCGCTCGCCTTCGAGTCGGTCCAAAAGAAAACCCGCCGGAAGAAGCTCGCGTACGTCGAGACCATCCAGTCCGACGGCGCTACCGGCCTACCGGACGAGAGCGTAGACGTCGTCCTCCTCTACGACGTCTTCCACGAGCTCGACGAGCCGGAGGCGGTCCTGGCCGAGCTGGCGCGCGTCCTGAAACCACGGGGCATCCTTTCCTTCTCCGACCACCACCTGAAACCCGAGGAGGCCATCGCCGCCGTGCGCGCCGGCGGCTTCTTCGAGTTCTCGAAAAAGCCCAAGTACACGTTCCAATTCGTACGAACGGGGTAATGCGGCCCGGCGGTTTTTAAAGCGGGGCACGTAACTTATTAAAAAAGTTCTACGCACTCGAGGAGGGTAAGATGAGAAAAGCGATAGCGTTGGGGATACTGCTAGCAACCGCCGGCGCGGCGCACGGTTACATGGGGGAGATAGTCGCCTCGTACCCGTGCCCCGAGGGAAGAAACGCGTACGCGATGTCCGTCGGCGACCGCTACTTATACGCGTACATCACCGGACTTTTCCGCGTATACCGCATCGAGCGCTGGACCGGAAGCGTCGTCAACTCGTACGCGCCCACTGTCGGCGGCACCGTCGCCGGCATGGCGTTCGAGGAAGGCCCCTACCTGTGGATGCACGACCAGGGCTTCGCGCCGGTGTGGTTCCACCGCTGCAACGAGGGGACGGGCAGCATCTATTCGTCGATGCCCATAATCACCCAAGGCTGCTCGAGCGTCGATTTCGAAACTCCTCGCGGCGAACCGGCGCCCATCAAGTCCATACTGATGTCCGTGTCGATAGGCATCTACGGCCAACACCTTTTGCGCTTCACGACCGCGGGCAGCTTCATCGACTCCTTCAAGCCCGAGATAACGCCGTGGTCGGAAATCGCGTGGGATTACGGCAACGGGTGGCTGTGGCTTCCGCGAGACGACTATCACCCCTATTACCACGCTTACGACACGCACGGCTCGCTGGTAGCGTCGTTCCCGCCGATAACGGCGGCCCACATACCCCGGGGCCTCGACTACTACGGCGAATATCTCTGGGTTTCCTCCCAGACCCTTTCGGACCCCCACATACTTATTATCCACTGCCCGGTCCGATACCCGGCCGTAGCGCCGGCCTCGGTAGGCAGGATTAAAGCGCTCTACAGATAACGTGCTCCGACTCGCGCCGTTAATAGCCTTCGCCGCCTCCGCGGCCCTCGCCTTCGCGCCGACGCACCTCGTCGTCGTGGAAGGCGCGGTAGTTTACGACGAGGACCACAACTACGAGGACGACTACGTACTCGAGCGGCTGCCGTATTGGACGCCGGTAATCGCGGAGGAGGTCGGCTCGCCCGAGAGCGCCCGGACGTACTGCCTCGTCACGCTGGAAGACGCCCGCCAGGGCCTGGCTGAATGGGATTACTTCGGCCGCGCCTACGACGTCGCCGCCAAGGAGACCATACTCGTTGGCGTCCCGGCCGTCGCGCGTACCGAGCGCGCGCGGCTGAAGCGGGGAGAGGGCGTCGCCGAGACCGGCCCGCCGGCGACGGACGACGCCGGCAACGTTACCTGGCGCCAGATAACGACGGCGGAGGGCCAGCGCGGCTGGCTATCCGCCCCGGCGCTCGCGCCCCTCGGCGACGAATGAACGGCTATCGTCTTTCGTTAAAAAGAAACCCGGCCGTAAGGCCGGGTTTATTATTATTTTAAAGGTCCCATACCTGTGTAAGAAAATATATGTAAAAGACGAATTTTTTTATGCTATAATTTAGTCGTGAAAATAACGAAACTGAAAATACCCGGTAATTTAGTATCGAGAGGGTACAACGTATACTTAATAATCCTAAAAAATAAAAAGCCCAAATTATACGTTGGTTCGACACACGCCCGTAGCGCTTTAGAAAGGATAGGCCGCCACTTCGGTTTAACACGCAACAGTACCGAAAACGTAATAGCGAAAATACTTAACTATAACGATAAAATAATTGAGAGTCACGAATACGAAATAAGGATATACAATATAAAAAGCTACGCCGATAGAAAGGGGAAAAATAATTGGCGGTTAATAATTGAAGCGATAGAAAAAGAGTTAATAAATTGTTTGCGCAAAAAAACGGATTTCGTAATATTAAACAAAAAAGTGGGTTTTCGAAATAAATTAACCAAGCCACAGACGGCGATGGTCGACAAATACTTAAAAGATATTTTAAAAAACCTTAAAGGCATAATAAGTAATCGAGCGGGGTAAAAAATGGCTCACGGAATTATAGTAAATATACCTAAGCTATTGACCGTTTCCGGAATCCTGGTTTTCGGCCTCGCGTGTTCAGATTCTACCACTGAGCCCGAACCTACCGAACCGGAGGTTCCTAAATTCGCCGGGAAGTGGGGGGATAAAGGTACCGGTAACGGGGAATTTAGTCTACCATGGGGGATTTGTATCGGAGATAACGGTAATATTTACGTAACAGACTACAGGAATCACCGGGTACAATACTTTTCAGATACGGGGAGTTTCTTAGGTAAATGGGGAACTCGGGGCCTAGGCAACGGGGAGTTATTTTACCCGTCCAGTATAGCATCTACGGATAATGGTAACATATATGTTCTAGATTCAAGCCGTTTGCAATATTTTTCTAATACCGGAGGATATTTAGGTAAATGGGAAAGGCTGTTTTCATCGGCAATGGGTATTGCTATAGGGCCCGATGAAAATGTTTATATAGCCGATACTGAAAATAACCGCGTACAATACTTTACCTCCACCGGTTCTCTTTTTGGCACTTGGGGTTCTTTCGGCAGCGCCGAGGGTAAATTCGACAAACCAGAAGGCATCGCGGTCGCTCCAAACGGAAATGTATACGTTGCCGATACCGGTAACTCGCGTATCCAATATTTCTCGCGTTCGGGTAGCTTCTTAGGCAAATGGGGCAAACAAGGTAACGGTAAAGGGGAATTCGCCCTCCCTAATGGGATAACTGTGGACTCGGAAGGTAAAATTTACGTATCGGACGGTGTTGCCGTCCAACATTTCTCCAGTACTGGGGGTTTTATTTGGAGGTTCGGTAAGTGGGGTTCGGGAAACGGAGAGTTTCAGTTTACAAAAGATTTGGCCGTTTCTGCTAACAAAACGATATACGTAGTTGACAGAGATAACAATAGAATACAATATTTCAAGTAGTAAAATTTTCCCAAAATTAAAAACCGAAATGTAGCTATTAAGCCCGGCCTTTAAGGCCTGGTTTTGTTTACGTAGGGGCCGACCTTAAGGTCGGCCCGATAAATATTTAGCGTCGGGCGGGCCGGTCTGAAGACCGGCCCCTACTTTACGTACACCCGTATTTAAATTTCGAGGGATTTTTAATTAACTCCGGTACGCCACGTACAACAACACCATCCGCGCCCAGGAGGCGAGCAAGGCCGCGGCCACGACGGCCAGCGCGGCCCACTGCCGCCGCGACAACCGCCGCTCGCGCAGCGCCGGCAGGCCCGCCGTCAGCACGTAACCGACCGCCGCCAGCGCCGCCACCACCAGCGGCACGTGGTGCCGCGGGTACGCCAGCGTCGCGCCGTGAGCGACGAAGATTACCGCGAACGAGACGGCCAGGATGCCGCGCAGCCGCGACGCCGGCATGAGGACCAGGCCGAGGCCGCACAGCGCCAGCGCCGCGGCGTCCGCGGCCAGCTCGAGCGCGACCATAGGCCAGGCGACGCCGGCGGGCAAGGCCGGGATGCGGCCGGCGGCGTACGTCGCCGCGAACAGTCGCTCCGGCTCGAGCATGTCGAGCAGCCGCCCGATACTCCGGAGCGCCGTCTGCGCCGGGTGGGTCGCGATATACCCTAGCGCTTCCCGCCGGTACTTGGCCGCGACGCGGAAGCCGTCCTCGCCCGCGGCCGCCACCTCGAGCAGCGGCGCGCAGGACGCCGGGTCCTCCAACGCCTTCCACGTGTGGTGGTACGGCGCCCGGGGGTTGTTTCCGATATACAATACCGCCGACGCGTTCGTATCCGTCGCGACGACGCGACCCGTCCGCGAGAAGACGTACCCCGACCACAACGCCAGTACGACCAGCAGGCCGCAGGCGAAGGTCGCCGCGCCCGCCAGCCGCGCGCGCCGCGAGCCGTCGCGACCCAGCGCCAGGTACAACGCCAGCGCGAGCGCGACCGGGAACGCCACCGACCGTACCAGCGCCGCGGCGCCGAAGGTTATCCCGGCGAACGCGAGCCAACGGTAGCGCGGCGCGCCGCGCGTCCCCCGCGCCAACAGGTATATACCCAGGACGAGCGCGAACGTGAAGAGCGTTTCCGTCAAGACCTTGGTGGAATAGTAAGCGGCGGGCAGGTACAGCGCGCCGGCGAGCAAGGCCGCGGCGCCAATCTTCGGGCCGAACTCCCCCCGGGCCGTCGCGTACACCAGCCCCAGCGTCAGGACCGCGAGCACGGCCTGCGCCAGCCGAACACCCAAGACGTCGCCCCCCACGTAAAATATCGCCGCTGCGAAAGCGGCGTATCCCGGCGGATGGCGGTGGACGTAGAGCTGGCCGTCCGGCGCGGTGAGGCCCAGGCCGCCGGCGAGACGCCTGGCCGCGGTCACGTACTCCGCCTCGTCGGCGTTCAGCGGCGCGTCGGCCAAGGCCACCACGAACGCCAGCTGGACGGCGAACGCCAGCAGCAACAGTAAAAAGAGTATTCGCTTCTCGGCCAAACGCGAACCCCGGCTCAACTGCCGCGCGCGACGAACAGCCAAACCATCCTGGCCCAAATTAGCATAAGTATCCCGACGGCGGCGACCGCGAGCGCCAACCGCCGGCGCGAGTAAGCCCCGGCCTTAATACGAGTTAACGCCTCGGCGAAGAAGTACCCGATAGCCGGCAGGCCCAGGACCATCAACGGATAATTGTAGCGCGGGTGCGCGACGGTGGCCGCGTACGCCAATGACGTGCACAACACCACTATGAACGCAACGTCGCGCCACGCGTTCCTGGGCATCAGCGGCACCGCCGCCCAGAACAAGAGTAGCGCCGCGGCCGACGCGGCGACCTCGGCCCCGATAAAGCCGAAGATCAACGGCTGCCGCGCGTTGGGCAAATACCCGCCGCGGTACCCGCCGAAGAACAGCCGCTCCGGCTCCCACATATCCGCCAACTTCGACCAGAACCGCGCGAAGGTCTTAACGGGGTGTGCCGCTATGTAGTCGAGGGCGGCGGCGCGATATATGCGGGGGTGGTCGAAGCGGTCTTCGGCTTCGGCGATGCCCGGCGGCGGGACGAACGAGCTGCCGGCGTGGGTTATGTCCCAGGCGTGGTGGTCGGGCGTGCCCGCGCCGTTGCCGTAATAGAACACCGCCGAGCTCTTGGTATCCAGCAGCACGAATTGTCCCGTCTTGGAATAGACGTACGCGCTCCACGGCGCCACCGCGGCGACGACCGCCACGGCCAAGGCCGCCGCCGCCGCGACGCGCCGGCCCAACGGCAAGCCGCGCCGTAATAATATGTACAACCCAAACGCCACCGCGACGGTCAAAGCGACGCCGCGCGTAAGGCCCGCCAGCCCCAAGAATACGCCCGCGGCGGCGTAGCGCCAGAGGCCGGCCTCGGCGTTTTTCATCGTCACGTACAAAACGTACGCCGCCGACACGAGTAAGAACGTGAACAGTATCTCGGACAGGAGCTGCGTGGCGTAGAAGGCCGTGGGCAAGTACGCCGCGCCGGCGATTAGCGTGGCTCGGGCCACGCGGGTGCCGAAAGCGGCCCGCGCCGTCAAGAAGACCAGGACCAACGTAGCGAGGGCCAACGCGAGCTGGACGCCCCTCGCCGTAACGTTGCCGCCGCCGACGCGGTAGACCAGGCCCAGGAATATGGCGTACAGCGGCGGGTGCATGTGGACGTACAGCTCGCCGCCGGGATGCGTGAGGCCGAGGCCCTTCGCGAACCTCGTGGCGGCCGAATAGTACTCGCGCTGGTCGCTCGCGGGTTCAATTCCGCCGATAACTACGATGAACGACCCCCATACGAAAGCCGTCACGCACAGGACGATCAACGCGAACCGCCATGTACGGGCGAAGCCGTGCGGCTCGTTTTTGGCTAAGGGGGTTGTCATCTCCGTTCGCACCTTACCATCGCCGCCGGCCCGTGAAGCTGTACTCGGCCTCGTCGCTCCGGAGCGGATACCCGTCGATTACGATGATAAATGACGCCCAGACTATGGACGTCAAAATTAAAATCGCCACCACGCTACGCGCATAGCTCAGCGTGCCACGACGCCCGCCGGGGCGTTACAATCCGACCGAAGGCGGCACGCCGCCCGGCCCTCGCGCCCGGCGCTAATGCCTGAGAATGGTGCCCGCGGCGCCCACGATCCAGCCGCGCTCGGCGGTCGAAAAGGTGATGTCGAACAACTGACGGTTGTGGCCGGCCCACAAGCGCCAATTCCTGGTCGCGGGAGAATAGGAGTATATGTTGCCGCCCTTGGTTACGGCGTAGCCGCGGCCGTTGGAATGGAAGTAAAGGCCGGCAATAGTTTCCGCGCTCGGGAGGCGGGTTTTGTTAAGGCCGCCGGCCTTGAGGTGCACGGCGAAACCGTCCGCGGCGCCGAACCACGCCTCGTCGTCGCTCACAAAAAACGCGCACCGGTAATCGGACCCCACCGGGCTCGTAACCTCTTCCCACTTACCTCCCGACCTCTCCAATATGCGGCCCCGGTCGCCCACCCCCCAACCTTTGCCGTCGCCGGCGACGCGGATGCCGTAGAGGTCGTTGTCGACGTTGGGCGACTCGTCGGCCCACACGCCGTCCTTGTAATGGAGGACGGTGCCGCGCGAGCCGCAGAACCACGCCTCGGCGGCGCCGTGGGCGTCGAGCGCGTACAACGCGTTCGAACGCGTATTCCCGGGCACCTCCTCCCATTTGCCGCCCGCGCGGCGCGCCACCCAACCGTCTTTACCGCAGACCCATCCGTGCGAAGACGATACGAACTGGATGTCGAAAAAATCGGGAGCCAACTTCGTAATGTCGAGGCGCCATTCGTACCCGTCGTAGTGCAGGATATTGCCGTTGTCGCCGCACGCCCAGATGTCATCCTCGCCCACGACCCAGACAGCGTGGATGTCCTCGGCCGTCGGGCTATGGGCGGGGCGCCAGGGCACGGGGGGCTCGCCGGGGCCCGAACCCCCGCCGGAGGAACAGGCCACAACGATTAGAGCTAAGGCCGCCGCTTTCGCAAAATGCTTGGACATACGTACCTCCCACGGTTTCCGCCCGGCGCGGACGGATATAATTTACCACGGGCCGACGGCGGCGTCAAGAACTCCGAACCCGCCGGCGGCGTTTATTTTCAACCGTTTTTTTGTGTTGCGATACTTTAGGTGCAATAATAAAATGTCATTTAGGAGGCAGGCCGTTGGCCTTATCCGTCGTTATCGGGGAAGTATTAATCCTCTCGGCGGTCGCCGGCGGTGCCGCCGGCGCTGGCCGCTTTCTTTTTCTTTAGACGAAAAAACCTCGCGGCCGGTTTAGTCTGCTCGGGCCTTTTAGCCCTCGCCCAGGACGATCTGGCGGTGCACGCGGCCCGCGAGTTGGCGCGCACCCCCGTGCGGTAACCACGTGCCAAAAGGCCGCCACTTTACATTTCTGACCAATATGGTATTATTTGCCCGAGAGGCAACTTTGGGGATACTAAGCGACATATCGGCCTCAACGTGGGAGCTTCTACGCGAAGCCGGGCCGTACATGCTGGCGGGGTTCTTCCTCGCCGGCCTGGTGCGCGCCCTCATTCCCACGGGCGCGGTAGCGAAGCTGCTGGGCAAACGCAATCTGGGCTCCATATTCTGGGCGGCGGCGATCGGCGTGCCGCTGCCGCTATGCTCGTGCGGCGTGATACCGATGGCCGCGGCGCTCCGGCGGGAGGGCGCGAGCAAAGGCGCGGTCTCTTCCTTCATGATCTCTACCCCCGAATCGGGCGCCGACTCCATACTAGTGACGTACGCCCTGATGGATATCCCGATGACGATCGCACGGCCCATAGTCGCCTTCGCCACGGCGCTAGCCGCGGGCGTCGGCGAGCTGCTCTTTGGCCGGCCCGAGGCCGCGGCCGCCCCCGCGGCGGAACCGCAAAGTCGCGGCTGCGGCTGCGACGACGCGGACGAGGCCGACGTCGACGAACAACGCCGGCCGGGCCTCGCGAGCCGCGTGGCCGCCGGCCTCCGCTACGCCTTTGGCGAGATGTTCGAGGACATGGCGATTTACCTGCTGGTGGGGTTCCTTTTGGCGGGCGTTTTGGCCGCG
This sequence comes from Candidatus Zixiibacteriota bacterium, assembly GCA_030613505.1. Taxonomy (GTDB): domain Bacteria; phylum RBG-13-66-14; class B26-G2; order WVWN01; family WVWN01; genus WVWN01. The sequence goes on along the minus strand of JAUWLW010000051.1, from coordinate 5,190 downwards.
CTGGTGCCGCCGGCGTTCGTCGCCGAACGCCTGGCGTCGCCCACGCTCCAGATCGTCGCGCTGGTCCTGCTGGGCGCGCCGGTTTACGTCTGCGCCACGGCCGCGACGCCCATCGCCGCGGTGCTGGTGGCGAAGGGCGTCTCGCCCGGCGCCGCGCTCGCCTTCCTCCTCGCCGGCCCCGCCACCAACGCCGCCAGCCTCGCCGTCCTCACCAAGTACCTGGGCCGGCGCTCGGTCGTCATATACCTCGTTACCATAATAGTTTGCGCCGTCGCCGCGGGCATCTCCCTCAACGCGTTCTACGGCGGCTTCGGCCTCGAGCCGACCACGGCCGCCGGCGCGCTGACGCCGGAAGAAGGTTTCGATTACGTGGGAACCGTCGCCGCCGCCGCCTTCGTACTGCTCTGCCTGAACGGCCTCCGCCTGAAGTTAAAGAGCCGCCGCGAGGGCGACGCCTGCGACGCGCAGGGATAAGCGGGCAACGGCGGCATTAACGAACCGACGGCTCGAGCCGCCGCGACACGCTTCGCTTCCGCCGGACGCCGGCGACTTTTTATAATTACTTACCTAACGACCGGCGAACGTTGCGGACGAGGAAATGCTGTACGAAAAGGCCCAGCAACGCCACGTAAAGCGGGTCCGACAAGAACCGCATGCGGTTGCTCTCCGCCCAATTGAACGCCGTACCTGCCAACGCTATGTAAATTGCGTTGGCGCACACATAGAGGACAGTCAAGCGCTGACCCGGCGACAGGCCGGCGGCGGCCGCGGCGGCGCGTCTCAGCACCAGCCTAAGGCCGTAAAAAGCCAGGAGCGGGAGGAATATTATGAGGTATAAATACGCGTACGGCGGGCACTTCAAATCGAAGCGGGCGAGTGCCTTCGTCAACGACGGCCCGAGGGGGACCTTGCCGTAGAAGAAATAATCGTAGAAGCGCTCGACGTACGAAATTCTACTCTGGTTGCCGGCCTCGTCCAGAAAACGCACGCCGCTCGCGTAGTCGCTGCTCGAGCGGAAATATATGAACCCCGCCCGCAACAGACCCCGGAGGTAAGCTTTGGGGGAATACCGCAGTACCCCCAACGCATCGTTCAAGTACTCGCGCGAAATCGCTACGTACCCGAGGTGGTTATAATTATTGGGGCCGGTCGACTTATTCACTTGCGTCAGCGCGTCGACGCCGCCCAAACGGCCGACGTCGGCGTACGTTGCCGGATAACGCCCGAGGTCCGAAAAAGTAGGTACCGACGTGACCGTGGAGAGCTTCCCGTCCGCCTCCAACTTTTCCCGCTCGTCGGGCGACAGAAAGTACCCCGTCATCTCCCACAAGTACATACCGCCCCACGAGCTGGCCGAAAACTGGCCGAAGAGCGCGTAGTTCTTGGCGTAAAAAGAGAATAGGATCGCAAACGGCAGGGCGGCGGCGAGTAAGACCTTCTTCCGGGCGCCGGCGCAGAAAACGGCCAAGGCCGCGGCGACGACGACGTAATACGCCAAGTGGAAGACGTGCCGGATCCCGCAAACCAGAAACAGCGTCGCGAAAAAGGCGACGGCGGCCCAGGCCCGCTTGCTCGTCACCGTCTCGTAGAATAAAAACGCCGATAGCGTTAATAACGCCGCCACCGGGAACGTGTAAAACAGCCAGTGCTCGTACAAGACGAACGACGGGCTGAGCAAGAAGGCCGTACTAACGGCGAAAGCGACCCCGCGGGACACGCCCAGCTTGAGTTGCAACCAAAATAGCGACAGGTAAAGCGTCAGGCCCGCGGCGAGGTATACGCCCTGAAAGATATACCGGCCGTCGCCGCCCGATATTTTTAAAACCGCCCCCAGAAACAAGTTGAAAAGGGGCGGCTGGCTGTGCATGTAGAAGACGCTCTCGAGCAGCTTACCCTTTAAAAGCTGTGGGTCTAAATATTGCCAGAACCACAAAAGGGGCGTGTCGTCGAAGCGAATTCCCCATACGTAATAGGCGCCGTGGCCGGCGGCGAAGAAGGCCGCCAGCGCCAAACTCATCCGCCCGGGCGATAACTCATTGAGCCACTCGTTGAACCTGTTTGCCATCTCCCTGCTCGCTGATTTAATCCGAAATAAAAAAGGTGTCTGCCTGCTCGCCCCTCCTATTAAAAAATATATTCGCGCAAATTGCAACGGCCAAGTATGCGCCGAAAACCCGCCGCCCGCGCCCTCTATATAAAAAACCGGCCCTCGCGGACCGGCTTTTAAACACGCAAAGTGGTGCGATTACTGGTATAGCGCCTTAACGCGACCGAGCGACGCCGGCGAGACCGCCGTGCCGCTCGTATAGCGTATTATGTAACCGCCGTTGCCCACGGCCCAACCGTTCAACGAATCTATGAACCAAACGCCGTTCAAAGTCACTGTTACCTGCGTGGATGCGTACGAAAAGCTCGAGCCATCGTAGTGGACCGCGAGGCCCTGGCCGCCGACGGCCCAAATGTCCGTCGGGCTTATTACAGCAACGCTTTTCAAACCCGTAATAACCGGCCCTTCGTGGACCCTCGACCAGCGCGCGCCGTTGTATTTGCATACCGTCTCGTACGCGCCCACGGCGTAACCCAAGCTCGCGCCGTACATCGCGACGTCGTTAAGGTCGCGGTTAGTGCCGGAGGTTTGGCGTAGCCAGCTCGAGCCGTTGAAGCGGTAAATAACGCCCGCGTTCCCCGCCAGCCAACCGGCGTTGCTCGCCAGCATGTCGATGCCTCGAATGTGCCGGCTCGTCGGGCTATTCGCGAGGCGCCAGGAGCCGGCGCTGTAGCGCAGCAGGACGCCGTTGCGGCCGCCGGCCCAGCCGTTGGCCGCGTCCACGAAATCCACCGAGTACAAATGTCTATCCGTGGGGGTGGGCACGAGCGTCCACCGCGTGCCGTTGTAACGGATTGCCGTCCCGCCGTGGCCTACCGCCCAGCCGCTCGTCGCGGAGAGCATCTTTATGGCGTTGAGGTCCTTCGTCGTAGGCGACGTTACCGCGCGCCAGGACGAACCGTTATAGCGTACGATCTGGCCGCCCGCGCCCACCGCCCAACCGTCGGTGGTAGAAATCATTTGGACGTCGTTCAGGTGTTCGCCCAGAACCTCCTCGAGCGCCCAACCGCCGTAAGCCGCCCCGACGGCTATTGCCGACGACAAAACAATAATATAAAGACGCGTTTTCACATGCACCACCTCTCCAGAAGTATAGCGGACGAACGCGCCCGTGTCAAATTTACCGGCGGCGTTAGCCGCGCAAAACCGTAAAAAAACGGCCCAAAAGGGCCGTTTTCGCATTTGCGGGGGCTGGATTCGAACCAGCGACCTTTGGGTTATGAGCCCAACGAGCTACCAGACTGCTCCACCCCGCGCCGGGATACTACCATAATACGCGGGGGGCGTCAAGAAATCTTCCCGTAACAAATACTTAGATAAAAACCTCCAGCGCTTCGGCGATGCGCGCGCTCGGCACCGGCTCGCCGACCAGCTCGAGGCGGGGCGAAGGCCTTTCCCGGCGCGCGCGGGCCGCCGCCACGCCGACCCTTACGGCTTCCAAGTCTACGTCGACCAACCGGTTAACCCCCGCCGCTACCGTCTCCGGCCACTCGGTGCGGTCGCGCAGGGTGAGCGCGGGGACGTCGTACAGGTACGCCTCCCGCTGGACCCCCCCCGAGTCCGTGATCACCGCCGCGGCGTACCGGATAAGGGCCAGGCTGGCGTAATAGGTCGCGGGCTCGGCCAGCCTGACGTGCGGCGCGGCCTCGAGCCGCCCCCAAAGGCCCCCGGCCTGGAGCGCCTTCGCCGTACGCGGGTGCGCCGGGAAATAAACCGGGAAATTCAACTCGACGAGCGCGCTTGCTACCGCGGCCAGCCGCTCCGGGACGTCGACGTTCTCCTGGCGGTGGCAGGTCACGTACGCGTAGCGGCCCGGCTCCAACCCCAGCGGCGTGATATATTTTACTACGTCAAGCTTCGGGTAGGCCGCCGCGGCTACCTCGTACATTACGTCGCCGACGACCGCCACGCCCTCGGCAATGCCCTCCCGCGCGAGGTTCGCCGCGGCGTCGTCGTGGGGACACAACCGCAGCGCCGCCAGCCGGTCCGTCAACACGCGGTTGCGCTCCTCGGGCATCGCCCAGTCGTACGAGCGCATGCCGGCCTCGACGTGGGCCAACGGCACCCCCGAGAGCGACGCCGCCAGCGCCCCCGCCAACGTCGACGTCGTGTCGCCCACCACTACCACCGCGGCCGGCGTCTCTTTTTCGACGACGTCCGCCAACCGCCCGGTCATCGCGGCGAGCTGCGCCGCGGGGGCGAGCGGTCCCACCTCGAGGTTGTACGCCGGTTCCGGGATGGCGAGCTCGGCGAAGAAGGCCGCCGACATCTCGTAGTCGTAGTGCTGACCGGTATGGACCAACAGCCACGCCGCGCCCTCCGGCGGCCGGGCCAGCAAAGGCGCGGCCTTCACGAACTGCGGCCGCGCGCCCACCACCAACATTATAGGCCCGTTATTACCCATAGAAATCGACTACCGCGGCGCAGACCTCCTCCACTTGCTCGTCGGCCATCTCGGGCCAGAGGGGCAGCGATACGACTTCGCCCGCGGCGGCTTCCGCCTCCGGGAACGAACCCGCGCCGTAGCCTAGATATTCGAAGGCCGGCGTTAGGTGGACCGCGGTCGGGTAATATACCGCCGAAGCGACGCCGCGCTCGCCCAGGAAGGCCCGCAGCTCGTCGCGCCGCGTCGCCCGTATCGTGAACTGGTGATAGGCGGGAAGATAATTATCCAACTCGGCCAGCAGCGTTACGCCGTCGACGGCGGCCAGCCGCTCGCGGTATAACCGCACGAGCCCGCCCGTCCGCGCCACCCAGGCGTCGAGGTGCTTGAGCTTAATCGAAAGGACCGTAGCCTGCAGGCCGTCCAGGCGGCTCTTGTAGCCTATTTCCTCCGGGTAGTTCTTCGTCGCCGCGCCGTGGACGCGGAGGCGCCGCGCGCGAGCCGCCAGTTCGGCGTCGTCCGTGGCCACCAGGCCGCCGTCGCCGAAGGCGCCCAGGTTCTTGGCGGGGAAGAACGAAAACGCCGCCGCGGCCCCCCGACTGCCCACTTTGTCTCCCCCCAACCGCAGCCGATGGCCGGCGCCGGCGCCGCCCAAAATGGGCTGCCCGGCCGCGCCGCCGCCCCCGCCGGCCCCGCCCCC
>JAUWLW010000080.1 GCA_030613505.1 Candidatus Zixiibacteriota bacterium | reverse complement strand
CCCACCACCCCCCGCCCCGCCCCGCGCCGCGCGGCCCCCGCGCCCCCGCGCCCCCCCCCCGGCGGAACTCCGCGTAGGAGGTTACTTATGATACGTACGAAATGGTTATTGGCGCTGTCGTTAGCGTCGGCCGCCCTATTGACCGCGGCCGCCATAGGCCAGAGCGAGGAGGAGCTTGCCAAGGCGACGCAGAACCCCGTAGCTAACCTTATCAGCGTCCCGTTCCAAAACAACACCAACTTCGGCCTCGGCACGCACGACCGTGTGCAGAACGTACTAAATATACAACCGGTTTACCCGATTAACGCCGGCCCGGTAAACGTGATTACGCGGACCATCGTACCCGTGGTATACCAACCTGATGCTGTCATGATCGGGGGGAAACGCGACGTCGCGGAGACGGGCGGGACCTTCGGCCTGGGCGACATAAACGCGACGGCGTTTATAACGCCGGCCGCCCCCGGGAAGATTATGTGGGGGTTGGGGCCTATTCTCTCGTTCCCCTCCGGCTCCGACGCCAAGCTGACCAGCGGGAAATGGGGCGTCGGCCCGAGCGCCGTCGTGTTGGCGATGCCCGGGCGGTGGACCGTCGGCCTGCTGGTCAATAACGTATGGTCCGTCGCCGGCGACGAGAACCGAGCCGACGTCAACGCCATGCTGGCGCAGTACTTCGCCACCTACAACCTCCCTCAGGGTTGGTACGTGTCGAGCGCGCCGATTATAACGGCCAACTGGAAGGCGGACGACGACGACCGGTGGACGGTCCCATTCGGCGCCGGCGTTGGCAAACTAAGCCGGTTCGGGAAACTGCCTGTCAACTTGAGCGCGCACGGCTACTACAACGTCGTCCACCCGGAGAACCTCCCGTACGCCGATTGGACGGCGCGGGTGCAGGTCCAGTTCCTCTTCCCGAAATAACGACGGTGCCGGAATAGCTACGTGGAAGTTCTGAGCTCGTGGATACGCGACATACGGTTTTTTACGGTTATACAGGATTTTCCCAACGCGACTCGGCCGGCCCGAGAACGGTACGGCAAGTAGCCGCCACAAACGAAAGGAAGGAATACTATGAAAAGCATAATCGCAGTTACCATCCTAACGCTCGCGTTGGCGCTGGCCTCGGCGGTTGCCTTTGCCGAGAACGATCCCGTAATCGTCAACGTGGATAACTTCGTGCGCGCCGAGACCGACATGCAGATGGAACGGGCGGTGAAGATGGCCGGCGGCGTCAACAAGTGGGCGCACAACCGGCAGCCGACGCCGCTCGACGCTCAAAACGTCATCCGCATGAACCGCGACACGCTGTACAGCTTCGCGGTCGTGGACATCAGCGAGGGCGCCACCGTTACCATGCCGGATGCCGGCGAGCGCTACATGACGTTGATGGTGGTCAACCAAGATCACTACATCAACAAGGTGTTCGACCAGGGCGGCACCTACCAATTGACGGTGGACGAGTTCGATACGCCCTATGTCGTTTTGGCCGTACGGACCTTGATTGACGCCTCCGACGACGCGGATATCAAGAAGGCGAACGAACTCCAGGATAAGCTGGTTATCGAGGCCGCCTCCGCCAAGCCTTTCGTGCTCCCGAACTATGACATGGACGGCTACAAAAAGACCCATGACGCTCTGCTCGAGTTGAGCCGGGGCGTAGGCGACGCTTTCGCCACGTTCGGCAAAAAGGAAGAGGTGGACCCGGTGCGGCATCTCGGGGGCACGGCCGCTGGCTGGGGCGGCCTGCCCGTCGAGGAGGCGTTCTACTTAAACGTGGAGCCCGGCCTGCCGGTCGGCGAATACCAGATCACGGTGAAAGACGTACCGGTCGACGCTTTCTGGTCCGTCAGCGTCTACAATAAAGACGGGTTCTTTGAAAAAAACGACCTGGACGCGTACAGCTACAACAACCTCACCGCGACGCCGAACGAGGACGGCTCCTATACCATTCACTTCGGCGGCTGCGGCGACGGCCGAGTAAACTGCCTGCCCATCACGGAAGGCTGGAACTACATAGTGCGGATGTATCAGCCGCGCGCTGAAATCCTGGAAGGGAAGTACGTCTTCCCGAACCCGGAGCCGGTCGCGAAGTAAGACGGTCGCTAACCCAGTTCGGCCTGCGAAAGAACGACATGGCGAGTAGCCGCCACAAACGAAAGAAAGGAATACCATGAAAAGCCTAATCGCAGTTGCCATCCTAACGCTCGCGTTAGCGTTGACCTCGGCGGTTGCCTTTGCCGAGAACGACCCCGTAATCGTCAACGTGGATAACTTCGTGCGCGCCGAGACCGACATGCAGATCGATCGGAGTGTGAAGATGGCCGGCGGCGTCAACAAGTGGGTCCACTTCCGGCAACCGACCCCGCTCGACGCTCAAAACGTTATCCGCATGAATCGCGACACGCTGTACAGCGGCGCGGTCGTGGACATCAGCGAGGGCGCCACCGTTACCATGCCGGACGCCGGCGAGCGCTACATGACGCTGATGGTGGTCAACCAAGATCACTACATCAACAAGGTGTTCGACCAGGGCGGCACCTACCAATTAACGGTGGACGAGTTCGATACGCCCTATGTCCTTCTAGGCGTGCGGACCTTGGTTGACGCCTCCGACGACGCGGATATCAAGAAGGCGAACGAACTCCAGGATAACCTGGTTCTCGAGGCCGCCTCCGCCAAACCTTTCGTCCTCCCGAATTACGACATGGACAGCTACAAAAAGACCTACGACGCTCTGCTCGAGTTAGGCCGGGGCGTAGGCGACGCTTTCGCCACGTTCGGCAAAAAGGAAGAGGTGGACCCGGTGCGGCACCTCTTGGGCACGGCCTGGGGCTGGGGCGGCCTGCCCGTCGAGGAGGCGTTCTACTTAAACGTGGAGCCCGGCCTGCCGGTCGGCGAATACCAGATCACGGTGAAAGACGTACCGGTCGACGCTTTCTGGTCCGTCAGCGTCTACAACAAAGAAGGGTTTTTCGAGAAGAACGACCTGGACGCGTACAGCTACAACAACCTCACCGCGACGCCGAACGAGGACGGCTCCTATACCATTCACTTCGGCGGCTGCGGCGACGGCCGAGTAAACTGCCTGCCCATCACGGAAGGTTGGAATTACGCCGTCCGTATGTATCAGCCGCGGGCCGAAATCCTGGAGGGGAAGTACGTCTTCCCGAACCCGGAGCCGGTCGCGAAGTAAGGGGCGACGCGCGCGCAGGTCCAGTTCCTCTTCCCGAAATAGGGTGGAGACGTAGGTGGAGTAGAGGGTATCACAGCCGGGGCGGCCCGGCGTAGGAGTAGGTAGGAGGTAAATGATGCGACTTTCCGGATTTAATGAAGTGCTGGTTGCGGCCGTCCTCGTCGTCTTGTGCGGCTCGGCCGCGCACGCCCTCGTCGAGATAAAGGGCGGTACGACGACGCCTCTGGGCGAGCTGGACGGCCGGTACGGCGGCGGCCTGTACGCCTCGCTGGGCGGCGAAGCCCGCCTGCCCTGGTGGAACGTGGCCGTGATGGCGGACCTGTCCTATACCACCCTCGGCCGCGACCGGCCCATAACCCGGCTTTTGGCCGAGTACGCCGAGAAAGAGTACCCGGGCGTCCTGCCGTGGGCGAACGTGATGGATGGTTTGGACCTGAAGTCGGTTTTTTACGGCGCCAGCGTCGGCGTTCGCTATTACCCGGTGGAGCATTACTTTTACGCCCTCTACGCCGAGGCCGGCGCGGCCTATCTGAGCCGCCACCTAACGGCCCATGGCGTACCGGTGAGCGTCCTGGGTAAGTACGTGTTGGACCTCGACTTCAGCGTACCGGCGACGCAGGGTGTCGGCATATACGCGGACGTCGGCCTGAGGGTAATACCGGGCCTCCCCCTGATATCGGCGGACGCCGGCCTGCGCTTCACGTTCGCGCCCGGGCTGGGTCGCACCGGGTTCGAGGATTTTTTGGAGGGGCACGTCCCGGCGTTTAAGGCGCCCGACTCCGACAACCTCTTTATGGTGTCGTTTTACCTGGGCGCGTCGTTGTTCTAGCGCCGCGGCGGGTTAGGTTGACGCCGGCTCGAGGCGGAGCGTAACCGGAGCGCCGCGGCGGTTTACCGGCGCATGATCGTCCCCTTGACGATGCGGGGGGCGATTTTTTCGGCCAGCCGTTGGAAGGCTTCGTGTTCGGTCTCGGCCTTGGGGCCGACGGCGGCGTACGAAACCGACTCATATATGTTCAGTACCTGGGACAGAACCTGGTCCGTAGCTAGGTCGGTGAAGGTCCCCTCCAGCGTCAACGCCAGGTTATATTCGTTCACGATTTTATCGACGCCGTATTTCACGGGCTGTTTTTTATAGCCGACGATTTTAAGCGTTAGCTTCGAGTCGGCTACTTCCGGGGAGGCGACCTCGAGGGTTCCCTCGGCGGCGAACTCGTCTTCCAGGGCCCGCTCGAGCGTGCGTGCGAAAGACCCCTCTATACTACCCGGTATCACTACGACGGCCACGGACTTTATACGGGTGGGTAGGACACCGTTCGAAGCGTGGGCCTCGCAGCTTAGCAGGGCCGCGACGGTCGCCGCTAACGCCGCGGACGTTGCGATCGTTCTTTGCATATTATCGGTTTACCTCCTTGGGTTATTCGGCCGTTGGCCTTAGCGTTCGGCCTTTCGGCCGCGGGTCGCCTAGTATTTGTAGAAGAAGCGCAACCCCAGGCCGTAACGTTGGCTTTCGTCTTCTTCGAACGTCGTTCCCACGAGGTAAAAATCTTTGTATAGTTCATAGTCGGCTTCCGCCGAACGTTCTTGCTTCCCGGCGCCCGTAACGTCCTCGCTGTATTCCGTGGTGTAGGACACGAACAATTCGGAGCTGACGTATTTCCCCACGGTCACGCGGCTGTAGCGGGTGCCGCGCTCCGAGCCTATGGCGCTGGTGTCGTATTCGAAGACGTCCAGGCCGGTCTTTTGGCGGACGGCCCGCGATACCTTGGCCTGGGCCAGCCGGCGCACGTAGTCCCGCGACCCCTTGGAGGCCAGGGAGCCCCCGCTCATCTCGTTGAAATCCTCGTACGTCACGTCGAGCACGAGCAACTCCATTATTTGGCTCTGACTTAGGCCCGCGGGCGCGCCGCCCTCCGCGCGGTAAGAAAACCAGAACTCGGGCTCCTGGAAAGTGCCGGTGACGTCGACGTATATCTCGGCGTCGGCGTTGCCGGGGCGGGTGGCCCGGATGTTGCGTCTTGCCCTTAGCTTGAGCACGGGGTCGAAGTTCTGGGTGCCGGTGAAGGTTATGTCTCCCCTCTCTATCACGAAGTCGCGCGCCAGTATGTAGAAACTACCTCGCCTCGCCGTGAGGTCCCCGGTTATCGTCGTAGCGGGCCCGGCTTTACGGACCGTGAGGTCGGCCTCAAGCTCGAGCTCGACGCTTTTATTCTTCAACCAGACGTTACCGGGGGCGTCCACGTGCAAGCGGAAATCGGGCCCTCCCTCTACCGGTTTGGCGGCGACAACGTTGCGCCCGAAGTCGGTAGCGACGAACCCCCGCCGTACTTGGACTTCGGCGTCAGCGCGGAGGCGGTCCACCGGGCCCGAGAGGGAGGCCGTGACGTCCGCCAAAGCCCGCACGCCCGTAATGGCCCGGAACGTGTAATTTTCCAGCGCCACCGATAAATCGACCGCGGACGGTTGGCCGGCCTCGAACTCCATGCCGCCCCAGACGCGACCGCGGCCTCGGTCGAGGTCGAAACTTATGGGCGCGTCGCTCGATATGACTACGGCGTTGCCGGCGAGGTCGACGACGCCGCGTAGGTCCGAAAACGACGAGCGCAACGGTCGGATCGTCCCCGCGCCGCCGGCGAGCTCGAGCCGGCCCGCCACCGAGAGCGAACCCGGCGAGCCGCCCACGTCGCCCTTTCCGCTCACGGTGCCGCCCACGATCAGGACGTCGTCGATAAACGGATCGAGGAGGCGGAGGTCGAGGCCGTCGAACTCGCCGAGCAGGGCCAGGGTGCCGAGGGCGAGGCCGGTTTCCCCGGCGAAAGCCAGTTCCGCCGTCCCGCTTACGTTCGCGTTGCGCGAGGCGCCCTCGGCGAGAGACAGCTCATCTACGCGCAGCTCGCCGTCGCTGTAGCCGAAATCGAGGTGGCCGCGGCCGTAACGCACGCCGCCCCAAACGGCGTCGGTGACGTCCACGTTGCCTTCGAGAGCCGGCGAGGACCCGGTCCCGGCCAACGTTATGGCGCCGTCGACGTATCCGCCTTCGCTGAGGCCGGCCTCTTTCAAGGTA
>JAUWLW010000037.1 GCA_030613505.1 Candidatus Zixiibacteriota bacterium | reverse complement strand
GGCCGCCAGCGCGCCGAGCGCCGCGGCCGTAGTTATCGCGAGCTTACTCATTTCCCTTTACCTCCTCGGGCTACTGCCCTCTAATACTAACTATAGCAGAAAATAACAAATAGTTAAAACAAAAAAAGACCGGCGCGAAGGCCGACCCGCAGAGAAAAAGTAGGGGCGACTCGCCGGTCGCCCCTACAAAAACGGCGCCGCGGCGGTTACCGGAACAAAGCCTTCACGCGGCCGAGGGAGGCCGGCGCTACGCCGGGGTAATACGAGAACGAGAGGCGCGCGTTGTAGCCCCAGTAGTCGACGGTCCCGCTCTCCGCGGAGCTGCCGCGACCGAAGCAGCGGTGGTGCGTCGACATGCTGCCGCAGTACAGCCCCGCGCCGGCGCCCGAGCTGCTCTCGTACGTTATCTCCAGGATGAGGTTGTCGACGTTGTTGTAGGCGAAGGTCGTCGCCATCGGGACCGGATAGAAGCCGCTGCGCGGCGGCAGGTTGTAGCTCGAGAACGAGGCCACGAGCGCGGGGGTGTTGCCGCCGTAGTTGTTTTGGAAGTTGGTCGTCAAAGCGGACAGGCTCGTATGGCAGAGGTAGAACTTCGCGCCGGCGTACGTGCTCGTCGCGGCCGAACTCTTCTGCAGCTCGAACTCGTTCACCGCGCCGGCGTAGTCGATGGCCTCCCGGTCGAAGAGCATCTGGATGCGGCAGCCGCTCGGGAAGGCCATGGGCCACCACGGGAACAGGTTCTGCGTGGAGCCGTTGTCGACCGTAACCTGAACGCCCGTCGCTCCCGCCGCGCCGGTGAAAGCCGCGAGCGCCGCAAATGGGATTATTAAAAGAGTCAGCTTTTTCATGTTAATACCTCCTCGCTTCCCTTAACGCCGGATTATTTCTCCACTCAGTATAAGACGTATTCGCGCGCGACGCTACGCAAAACGGCCCGAAAAAAACCCGGCCTTGCGGCCGGGTTCTCAAACGTCCCCTTGCAGATCTACCCGGCTTTCGCGGGAGGGGAGGTTTTATTGTTGTTCTTCTTCGCCTCGCGCGCGGCCTCCGTCTCCGCGAGGGTCCGCTTGCCGAAGCGCGAGTAGACGACGGCGCCCATGCCTATCCCGGAGGCGGCGATGAAGATTATCTTGCCGACGCCGGTGAATATGCCGCCGATCGTCTCCATCGGGCCGCCCGGCAACGCGATTATGTCGCCCAGAAGCGCGGCACCGTGCAGCAGGAGCAGGCCGATGAAGATCTGGAACATAACGTGCTTCTCGCCGACGAGCCGGCGGCCTATTATCCGCGCCATCACGACGTAGCCGACGAATATCGCCACGACGGCGGCGAGTATTACTATGGGAATCAACGGGATGCCGATGATGGATACAGCCATGAAGACCAGCGCCACCGGCAACAGGATCATTATCCCCACGCCCAGCAGCGCCGAGCGCGGGAAGTCGCCGTCGAGGTGCTCGTCGACGCGGCCGAACTGACGGGGCAGGAACACCGTGAGCAAGAGCGCGACCAACATCAGGAAGCCGAAGAAGACGACCTCCTTCACCACTTCCACGATCCGCTTGGAGAGGTCGCTCGCGGCTTCGCCCAGTACGCCGAACCACTTAAGGCCTTTCAGGCCGGGGATGTCGCCCTCGACGCTCACTCGCTCGCCGCCGACCTCGGCCTGGGGCGAGATGTCCGCGGTGCCGCCCACGCTCACCGCGTCGCAGCAGATGACGGCGGTGGGTTCGACGCGGAGGTGGCCGCCGATGCACACGACGTCGCCGTTCACCGTTCCCCTGACGGTCATGTTACCGCCGATGCATACGGCGTCGCCTTCCACGACTTCCCCCTCTTCTATAACGAGGTCCTGCCCGAAGGCTACGCGGTCCTCGCCGTCGCCCTCCTCGCAACGCACTTCAACTTTCACGCGCGGCTCCGCGAGCGCCGTTTCGCCCGTCGCCGCGGTCTCGGCCGTGGCGGCCGTTTCGCCGGTCGCCGCGGTCGCCGCGGCCGCCGTCTCGGGCTCCTGCGCGAGAGCGGGCTGCGCCGCGACGAAGGCCAAGTTCAGCGTTAGGAGGACCGTGATAGGCAATAGCGCTTTCATTTTTCTCTCCTTAATTAAAGATCGGGAATAAAAAAGCTTTTATATGATCCGTACCAGCGGCGCCGCGGCCCGAGAGCCGACGCGCCACACCAGGTAGAAGAACGCGACGGCGACGAACGCGCCCGCGTAAACCGGCGACGATGACTTGAGCCCTTCCCAGGCGAGCTGCGAACCCGCCGACCCCAGCGCCGAGGCGAGCTTCCCAATCACGTCCGCCGGGACGGCGAGGGCCCGGGCGACCTTCCAGTAGTCGACCACAGCCGTCACCAGGCCGTTAAAAGCCCCGGCCGCCGCGGCCCCGAGCGCCGGTTTGAATAACCACGCCCACGCGCCGGCCGCAGCCGCGGCCGCCGCGGCGGACGCGGCTATCGTAACGCGCGCGAACGCACGCCGGACGCGGGCCTGGCGGCTTTTCGCGAGGCGGGCACGATTCATTACGCTCGCCGCGAAGTCGGACGAGGGCTCGAGCCGGGGCGCGGCCTCGAACGCGGCAACCGCCCCCGTCAAAACCTCGTACTCGCGCCGACACCGCGGGCAAGCGGCGAGATGCTCGTCGAAACGGACCCGCGCTTCCGCGTCAAGCTCGCCGTCGAGCGCCGCGTGCATCAAACCTTTAATTTTCGGGCATTTTTCCGCCATCGTCGTTCTCCATTATCTCATACGTATTTTGCCAGTTTTTGTTGCAGCTTTTCGCGGCCGCGGTGGATGCGCGCCTTCACGGTCCCGAGCGGCATCTCGAGCGCCTCCGCAATTTCCTCGTACGACATCCCCTCGCGGTGCCGCATAATGAGCGCGCCGCGGTACGTCGGCGGGAGCGCCGCCAGCGCGTCGTCGATCACCTGCCGAACCTCGAGCCGTTCGACGAGTTCGTCCGGCGCCAGCGTCCGGTCCGGCACGTCCGCCTCCCGGAGTCCTCGCCCCTCTTCATCTTCCCAAACCAGCGGGACCGTCGGCACCCTCTTCTTGCGGAGCCAATCGAGACAGTGGTTGTGAGCGATACGATATAAATAGGGAGAAACGCGCTTGTAGGGGTCAAAGCCGGATAGGCCGAGGTAAAATTTTACGAAAGTTTCTTGCGCCAGGTCCTCGGCTACGGTAGCGTCGCCTACCAGCCGCCGGCAATAGTCCAATATGCGGCGGCTATATTTGTTGACGAGGTCTTCGAACGAGGTCTCGTCACCCGCGGCCGCGCGTTGCGCGAGGGCGCTGTCGGCGTCGGCTTCATTTGCGGATACCGCGGCTTCCATAGCGGCGAATAAATCGAGGTGAGGGCAAACCACTCCCGCCTCTCCTCAATAATAAATACGTAAAACCGGCCCCGAAGTTGCCGGCTTAAATAAATAAATCGGAGAACGCCGGCGCGGCGGGAGGTTCGGCGGGCGGCCGGTACGGCAGCGCGGCTACGGCCGCGGCGAAATCGCGGCTGGCGGCGTCGCCGCGGGATACCTCGGCCAGGTCCGGCATCGCGCGCCGGAGCCGTTCCGCGGCAGCGTCGACGTCGCCCGGGTGGCCGTCGGCGTAGAGCAGCGTCTCGCCGTCCGCCTCGAGCCGGCAAACACGCCCTCCCGAAGCCGCGTCGCCCGGCGTTGCGCCCCGCGTGCGCCAAAAAACCGCTTCCGCCGGGCGCCGGAATAGGCGGAGCCGCACGCGCGTTATCAGGCCGGCGCTACCGCGCGAGCCCAAGAAGAGCTTGGATAAGTCGTAGCCGGCGACGCCCTTTATCGTCCTGCGGCCCGTCGACACCAGCTCGCCGTCGTCGTTTACGAAAGAAAGGCCGAAGAGAAGGCGATGGAGCTCGCCGTACGCCGGCGCGAACGCGTTGGCCGGGTACCGCGCGACTAATTCGCCCAGCGCCGTCGCCGCGCCGGCCGGCGCCGCGAACGGCAGCCACAGCGGCGTCCCCTCAAGCTTCCCCTCGAGCTCGCCGAGGGTCATCGGCGCCGGCGCCTCGCAATAATAATCGTCCGCGGCGAGGGCGAACTCCCCCGTCAGCCCGGGCCCGGGCGTTACCAAAACGGTTTCCGGCGGAAGGTCCGGCGACGGCGGCTCGCCGCCCGCCCACGGGTGGAGGCGCCACCCGCGTTCCCGGCACAGCGCCGCCAGCGCCCGGGCGTAAACCTCGTCGGCTAACGTAACCGCCGGCCTAGCCGCCACCGCTCGCGCGGCGCCCTTGCCGAGCGCTGTTTCTATCTCGGCCAACATACCGTTACGCGGCCATCTCTATTATTGCGTCGAGGACACGCGCGGCGCCGCGGCCGTCGATGAGGGCGCGCCCCGCTTCCGCCATCGCCCGGCGGCGCTCGTCGTCCTCCCACAGGCGGCGCACTTCGCGTATTACGGCGCCCCCCGGCCGTAGCTCCGCGACGCCATACGTGACCACGGCGCCGCGTTTCGCGAAGGCGTCGCTTTCGGCCTTCTCGCGGGCGACGTGGGGGACGGAGACGGTGGGAACGCGCTGGCTCAGCAGCTCGTACTGCGTGATGCCGCCGGCCGCCAGCGCGACGCGGGCCCGGCGATACAGCGGCAGCATGTCCCGCGCCGGCGCGTGAACGTCGACGCGGTGGCGACTTTCGGCCGCGAGCTCACGCGCCGCCTCCACGTGGGGGTACGCCGGCCCCAAAACCAGGTCGACGTCGACGGGCTCGAGCTCGGCGAGGGCCGCGAGGGCTAGTCGGGTATAATCGTCGACGTCGGAGCCGCCGAAAGTTATGAGCAGCCGCGTCCGGCCCGGGTCGTCCGCGGCGGGCGGGTCGTCGGCGTAGGCGGGCGGCAGCGGCACGTACCGCGGCCCCAAGAGAAAACGCTGCGGCGGCCAAAGCTCTTCGTATTGCGGCGGCGGCTCCGCGGCGCCGCAGTTCAGGACGAGTTGCGCGACGACGGCCTCGCCCATGTCGTCGACGGCGCACACCCATACGCCGCCTTCGCGCAGGCCCCGGTAGAACGACGGGTCCTTCCCGCGCAAGTCCGTAACCAGCGGCGCGCCGCCGACGGCGTCCGTTAAAAACGCGACTTCGTCCTCGAGCGACGGCGTAACGGTCGCGACGTCGCCGAAGCCCCGGCTCGCGACGAACGCGCGCGCCGTCTCGTCGTCGTTCAACGCGAAGCGGCAGCGAACGCCGCGACGCGCCGCCTCCGCCGCCAGCGCCGTAACGCGGCCCACGTGGCCCAGCCCGATAGTCGGGCCGCCGTCCACTCGGAACCAGACGGTATCCATCACAATAAATTATTAAGCGGCCTTAAGGCCGCCCGCTCGAGTGGTGCGCCTCGCGCGCCGGTTCGCTTCGCAGCCTCCGGGCGAGGCGCCGACACCATATCCTCAGCTCGCGGCGAAGCGACGAGCACGCCGCCCGGGCCGCGGCGGCGCCCCCCTTCCCCGCCGACCCGCGGGCCAAGTACATGTGCGCGTGTTCGGAACGCACGTTAATCTTTCTTGTCGCCGCCGGCCGCTTCCGCCCGCGCCTTTCGCCTCCGCACGTGCGAGAAGTGTAAATACAACCAGGCGACGATGCCGATAAGAATAACGATGCCGATGACGAGGTCGAACTTGTGAAAGTACCCGCGGATGTCGTGCCAACGCTCGCCCATTTTCAGGCCGACGTACGCCAGCGCCAGGCACCAGGGGAACGACCCCACGAAGCTGTAAAGGCAGAACCTGCCGAACGGCATCCGCGCGATGCCGGCCGGCAGGCTTATGAAAGTCCTTATCACCGGCAGCAAGCGCGCGATGAAGACCGTCGGCGAGCCGTATTTATTGAAGAGCCAATCGGCCCAGGCGAGCTCGCGCTCCGAGAGGAGGATCCACTTTCCCCAGCGCTGGATGAAGGGCCGGCCGCCGTAGTAGCCGGCCGCGTAGGCGACGACAGAGCCCACCAGGCAGCCGAAGGCGCCCGCCAGCGAGACCAGCCACAGGTCGAACCGGCCGGTCGCCACCAGGCTTCCCGCGAACGGCATGATTATCTCGGAGGGCAGCGGGATGCAGGCGCTCTCGATGGCCATACAAACGACGACGCCGGCGTAGCCGAGCGTCGAGATTACGTTCATGACCCAGGCACCTACGGGTTCTATGATGGCGTCGAAGAGATTCATTTATCTCCCGGAAGCGGAAAGGATTTCAGTGAAAGAGGGCCTTGACGCGGCCGAGGCTGGCGGGCTCGACGGCGACCTCCTCGAAAGGCCAACCCCCCGCCCACTCCAAGAAATTCCTCATGACCTCGGCGCGGTCGCCGTCGTGCTGGATGTTCTCGAAGGGGCAGGAGAAGAGGACGATCTTGTACGTCCCGCCGTTAGATTTTTCCCCCCGGGCGCGGATTACGGCGCGGTGGTGGCGCTTGCGGCCGGCGTCCTCCCACCGGGCCGAACCGCCGCCCGCCGCCGGCTCGAGCTGGTCCGGGAAGTTCCGGTGGTGGCGCCAATTGATGGCATAAGTATTCCCCTTGAAGATGGGGCACCCGGCTTCGCCGACGAGCCTCCAATTGTCCTCCACCGTGATCCACTTGTCGAAGTTGTCGTGGGGGTATTTGAGCTTGAGGTAGTCGGAGAACAGCGGCTTGTACAGTTGCTTCTCGCGGACGGCGTCGGCGACGCAGTTCCAGGCGATGTACATCCCGGAGAGCATCAGCGTCGTCGTCCCGGGCGTCCGGCTCAGGAACGCGACGAGCGATTCCTGCTCCGACGGCGAGAGCGTAATGTTGCCGCGCAGGGGGTCGGAGGCGGGGGCGTCGCCGGAGGTGGAGGTGAACCAGATTACGACTTTGTATTTACGTAAATCCTCGAACGTCGGCTCGCCCTGCTCCCAGTGGTTCCACACCACGTACGTGACTTTTGCTTTTGGGTAGGCGTCGCGTAGCGCCCTTATGTAATAGCGGTCGAACGGCTGTGGGTCGGCGACGCCGTCCACCTGGTCCGAGACGAGCAGGATGCCGTGGGTGGCGTGGGCCGAGAAGGCCGCCGCGGCCGCGACGGCCGCGCATATGATTACCCTGGCCATTATTGGGGCTCGATGTCCCGGGCTTTATACAACTCCCGCAGCTCGTCGGCGCTCTTCTTCTTCATTTCGCCGATATCGGCCTCGAACCCGCCCTCCTCGATTTCGCCGGCGCGCCTGGCAAGGTGGGGCGAGGACGGCGCCAGGTGACGGCCGTAGAGACGCCGCGCCAGAATGGCGACGAACGGCTGGACCACGTCCGCCGGGCAGCGCGTCGTGCACAGCCGGCACAGGATGCACTCGAACGAGAGCTTGGCCACTTTCTCGACGTCGCCGCAGAGCGCCGCGGACATATATTCCATAACCTCGAGGTTCTGAGGACAGATCAGCGTGCACGAATTGCAGCCCATGCAGCGGGTTATTTCGGGATAATGTTCCAGGAGCGTCTTCTCGGTGGGCACCGTCGTCTCTATTTCGTACACGGCCTTGTTGGCCGGAAAGAACGGCAGCTGGACCAGCTCCATATTGTCCTCGACGACGGTCTGGCACGCCAGGCCGGACTTGAGGTGATAGTCGCCCGCGACGCGGTACGCAGCCGAGCAGGCGCCGCACACGCCGCCGCGGCAGCCCACGCCGCGCACCAACCGGTAGCCGGATAACTCCATCGCCTGCAGGATGGTAAGGCCCGCGGGCACGCGGTACTCCCGGCCCATAATGCTGATAGTTACCTTTTCGACCTCTTCCACCGGTATATCCTCCTCGGCTGGTTCGCCGCGCGAGGGATTCGCTATTACGTCCTCAAAAACAGGCCGAGCAAAACGCCGATGGCTATCGCCACCACGGCCATTAAATATTTATCCAAATAAGTCAGCGTCTTCGACGGCGCGATGACCTCCGGGACGCGCGTGTCCACGACGAAGTCCTTGACGTTGGTCTCGGTTTGCGGGCAGGCCAGGATGCAGGCGTAGCACTGCTCGCAGTCCTCGCCCACCACCGACTCCAGCGCCATCGACGTTCGCTGCTCCGTCTTCTGCAGGCGCTCCGGCTCGCGGCGGAGTATGGGACAGGAGTCGACGCAATTCCCGCAGCCGATGCAACCCTTGTCGCCCGCTATCTCGACCTCGACGAGCGCCAGGCGGTGGTACGGCTTTATCCCCTCGGAGAGGAGGCGGCACCGCGCCACGGGCGGGAACTTCTCGTCGAGTACGATGTCCAACGTGGTTTGGTAGGGCGGCGGCTCGTAATTGAAATACGGCGACATAGCGCTAGCTCACCTCACTCCTCCACTCGAGTGAGCGGTGGATGGCAACGGTCGCAATTGGCCGACGGCGGGACGACGCCGTCGCGTATGGTGCGTTCGTTGGCCGGGCAATCGTTAAAGAAGAAGACGCCGCCGTCGTCCAGGCCCACGGCCTTGGCGCCCCACACATGGACGCGGCCGGTGTGGCAGCGGCTGCAGGTATCGGCCCGCGGGACGGCGCGCTCGTACTTTTGGTCCGACTTGTGGACCAGGCCGCCGTGGCACGAATCGCACGTCATATAGTTGCGGCTGGCGAAGAACACCGCCTCGTCGTGGCAGCGGCCGCAGACCTCCCGCACTTCGTCGTGGCGCTGGTGGCCGTAGGACAGCGCGTCGACGCCGGCCGCGAGCGCCGGCTCGAGGTCCTCCCCGGCCACGACGTTCACCTTCTTATAAGCGTTGTGGCACTTCTCGCACTTCTCTTCCTTCGATTGCGCGTATATCTCGAGGTTGTTGAAATCCTCGGCGGTGGTGAGCGCGATGACCGCGTCCTTGGCGCCCAGCCACTTGGCGTCCACCAGGCCGAAGACGCCCGGGCCGAAGTGGCAGTCCTTGCAGTGGACGCCCTCTTTGAAGTGCGCCGAAGCCCGCCACGGCTCCTGGAACCGCGCGTCGAAGTGGCACAGGTAGCAGAACGCGTCGGAGCTGGAGAACTCCAACAGGCCGAAGCCCCCGACGCCGGCCGCCACGACGACCGCCGTCCCAACGATTAGCTTTTTCCCTATCTTGACCGTTAGCGCCATTATTATTTAAACAAGGCTCTCACGCGCCCGAGGGAATCCGATTCCACCGCGGGCCGGGATTCCCGGAAATACTGAATGCGGTGGTTCCTCTCGTCGGCCACGTAAAACCAACCGTAGGGGCCGAACGCGCAACTCGCCGGCAAGCGAAACTCGCCCGGGCCCGAGCCGCGCATCCCCCACGCGCCGAGAAAACTACCGTCGTGCGTAAAGTACTGCACGCGGTCGCGATATTCGTCGGTCACGAAGATCCGGCCGTCCCCCGGCCCGGCGAGGCCGCGCGGGCCTGTGAACTCGCCGTTCCCTTTGCCTTCTCGGCCCCACTTCCCGAGAAATACGCCGTCCGGCGTAAAATACTGGATCCTATTATTCATTTTATCCGCAACGTAAACCTTGCCTGACGGCGGGATTAAAATCCCCCGGGGGCCGTTGAATTGGCCGTCGCCGTCGCCCTTCGTTCCCCATTTCCCTAAAAAAGAGCCGTCGCTCGTGAAATATTGGATGCGGTGGTTTAAGCAGTCGACGACGTAGACGCAACCTTCCCGCGTAACCGCGATCCCGCGCGGATTGCTGAACCGGCCGTCACCCGCTCCGTACCGCCCCCACCTGCCGAGGAAACTTCCCGCGTGCGTGAAGTACTGGATGCGGTGATTGCGGGTGTCGCTCACGTAAACGCGGCCCCACCTCGCCTTTACGCCCCACGGGTAACGGAACTCGCCGTCCCCGGTCCCGTACGACCCCCATTGCCCCAAATAGCCGCCGGTAGCCGTAAAATACTGGACTCGATGGTTTAGATACTCGACTACGTATACGAGGCCGTTCCCCCTCACGTCGCAGTCGACGCCGAACGGCTGATTAAATTGCCCGGGCCCGGTACCGAAAGAGCCCCACTCGTTCTCGTACAAGAACTCGCCGGAAGCCGCTCCCAGCAACGCAGCGGCGGCGACCGAACCCGCCAAAACGCAACGCCCCATCACGCATCGCCCCTCGAGTTAACGCCGACGGGAAACCGAACCCTGTATTAACGAAGGCCGCTACACCCGCTCCTCGAAGAACTCGGCCTCTTCCTCCCGCTTCTGCTTGCGCAGGTACTGGGCCACCGCGGCGGCCACGCTGGGCGCGCTTATCCCCGCCGGGCACTTGGCGGCGCACTTGGCGCACCCCACGCAGTACTCCATCAACCTAGCCACCTCGTCGTAGTCGCCCAGCCGCGCCCTCAGGACCATCTCCATCGGGAAGAGCTTGCCCTCCACTCTCTTCACCGGACAGGCGCCGACGCAGGTCTGGCAATCCATGCAGTTGAGCGACTGGCCGGTGCCCTCCACCAACGCCGCCTGAATGGTGTAGTCGAAGAGCAATACGACGATGAACAGGACCGCCAGCGAGTGAATCGTCACCTTCTGGACCTTGAGGCTGGCGAACCACAGCGTTATC
This sequence comes from Candidatus Zixiibacteriota bacterium, assembly GCA_030613505.1. GTDB lineage: Bacteria > RBG-13-66-14 > B26-G2 > WVWN01 > WVWN01 > WVWN01. The sequence continues at coordinate 18,918 of JAUWLW010000037.1, read as the reverse complement.
TTCGATATCCACGAGAGCCGGGGCGCGTCGGCGACGCCTTTCCACACGGCGTCGCGGGCGGCGTTGACCGCGCCGTAGGAGGTCATGGTCGCGCCGGTGACGGCGTCCACGTCGACGTCGGCGCGGCCCTGTAAAAGTTCCCGCAGTTCGTCGAAGGCCGCCGACGCGATAGGGATCGTGTCGTAATGCTCCAATACCTCGAAATCCGCGACTTTCTGTTCCTTTACCGTTACCGCCACCTTGACCGGGCCGCGCCTCCCCGTACCCTCGCCCTCGTACGTGCCGTCCGCGGCCAGCAACACGGCGTCGCCGAAGTGCCGCGCCCGCCACGCCCGCATGCTCCACACCTCGAACGCGGCGAAGCCGTAGAGGGCCACGCCCACGACCAGCGCCGCCGCCAACACGTACGCCAGGCCGCGTTTGTGCTCCCGCCACCGCTTGAACGCCCACACCGCCAGGCAGACGTAGAGCAGGCCGAGCGCAAAGAGCCGGGCGCCCGCGAACGCCAAGGCCACGACGGCCAGCACGAACGCGAGCCGCAGCCACCGGTTGGTGAAGGATAGCCGGAACTTAGCCAAGGCGGCGCCCCCCGCTCGAGCGGTACCACTCGTAGATTTCGTCGATATACTCGCGACCTATTACGCCCTCGTAGATGGCCCCCTCGACGACGTCGAACGGGACCTTCCCCTCGCGAACGGCGCGCGCCGTCGCCACCCCCATCTTGCCGAAGATGTCGGCCAGGTTGAGGTGTTGGACGCAGAAGCCGTTGCAGTTCCCGCAGCGGATGCACAGCAGGCCGCGGTTCTTGACGAAGCGGCGGTAATCCATCGTGCGGCACGCTACCGTGAGCTCGGCCTGAAACGTTATCGACGCCGGGCATTTCTCCAGCGTCGCGTAGCACGCCCGGCACTCGTAGCAGTACGCCGCGTCCCACATCCCGAGCGCGATGGGGCGTAGGACGTCCAGCGCCACCGCGGCGCCGATGCCCACCATGACGGCGCGGTTGAGCGCGGGCGTCGTCATCCGGTCCGTCAAGTTCGTGAACGGCGCGTAGCGGTGAATGCCGGGGAGCGCCGCCGGTTTGTCGACGTCGCGCGACCGCGGGATCCACTTCACGCGCGGCTTTTCTTCTTCTCGCTCGTCTTCGGCCATAGGCGAAATTTTTCTATTATTCTAAATTAACCCGTAGCTCGCCGCAACCGTTTATTCGCGACGGGCTACCGCTAGCGCGGCAGCAACAGCGCGATAATCAAACCGGTTATGAAGCCGCCCACCGCGCCCTGCAGCAGCTGCTTGGGCGAACGCATGTCCAGCGCGAACGCTATGATGACGCCGCTGACGGTGCCCGCAAACAGAAAAGATATGAAGAACGGCATGTTATTCCTCCTGTTCCCCCGACCTCTCCGCTAGCGCGGCGCGCACCGCCTCGAGTTCGCGAGTAACGTCGGCGGCGGCTTCGTCCGGCACAAGCTCGACCGCCCGCTCCAGGCTCTTTTCAGCACGCCCGAATTCCCCCGCCTTAACCTGACTCATCCCCAATAAATACCAATAAAAACCGTCGTCCGGCTCAAGCTCCGTCGCGTGCGCAAATTCCGCCGCGGCCTCCGCCGGCCTGCCGACGCTTAAATATAGTCTGCCTACGTACGCCCGCAGCTCGGCGTCGTCGGGTGCAAACATCGCCGCCCAGGTGATGTGGTCCGTGGCCTCGACCATGTCGCCGGCCTGGAAGGCCAACCGCCCCGCGGCTTTGCGCCCCTCGACCGCGACCGCTAAGTTTCCGGATGCCAGCGAGGCCGCGGCGGCGTACGCCACCCGCGCGGCGTCAACTTCGCCCAACGCCTCCTGGGCCTTGCCGAGGCCGAGGTAATATTCGCCGCGGTCGTCGCACCAGGCTATGGCTTCCCGGTACTCGTCGCGAGCGGCGTCGGCGTCGCCGGCGATTAAATAAGCGTCGCCGAAAGCGGCGTGCGTCGCCGGCGCGTACGGGTCGTCGTCGAGGGCGCGCTTGAAATCGCGGGCCGCGTCTTCGACCTCACCTTGCGCCAGGAACAGCTCTCCCCGGAGGGCGTACGCCCGCCAATCGTCCCGACCTTGTTTTAACGCGCGCTCGAGCTCAAGCCGGGCGGCGTCCAAATCGCCGCGGCGGTAGACCAGCTCCGCCAGGCCGACGCGGGCCGGCGTAAAGCCCTCGTCCGCGGCCAGCGCGCGTTCGTAATAGGCGCGGCTCTCGGCGTCGTCCTCGGCCAGGCGTCCCAGGGCATATAATAGTATGGCCTCGTCGGCGACTTGTTCGGCGTTCTCTTCGTACCAAGCCTGGCCGATGATCTCCAATCCCTCCTCGCGCAGCACGTCGAGGTAGAGCAGATTCAACGCGACGTCCAACGGATAATGGTCCAGCGCGTATTGTAAGAAAGCCGCCGCCTTCTCCGATTGGCGCGCGCGCAGCAGCTCGAGCGCGCGCTCGCGAAAATCGTCCGCCGCCGGCTCGGCCTCGTGCTCGTGGCCGGCCGCCGCCCCGCAAAGGGCCAACGCCAGAGAAAACGACATTAAGCGTTTCATCATTATTCGTCGGCCGCCGCTTCGGCCTTTTCGAAGACGAACGCCGTCAAGACGTCCGCCACCATGCCCTTATCGTCCCACTCCTTCTTGCGGGCGAGGACGCGACTTATGTATTCGTCCCGGCTCGCGGCGTCGCCCCGCGCCTCGGCGAGCAGCGCCCGGCCGTACAACACTATGGGGTTTATCGGGCTAATCTCCTCGGCCACGGCCAAGGCGGCCTCGGCTTCGTCGAGTTCCTCCAACTCGGTCGCGGCCAGCGCCAAACCCGCCTGGGCTTGGAAGTCCCGGGGGTCCTTGGCCGCGGCCGCGGCGAAGGCGTCCCGCGCCTCGAGCCAACGGCTGGTGCGCACCGCGGCGACGCCGAAGTTGGCGTAAGCGTACGCCGGCTCCGGACCCATGGCGACCAGCTTTTTTAGATAATTATACGACGCCTCGAAGTCGCCGGTCTCAGCCGAGAGCACGCCCGCGGTGTTCAGCGCCTCGGCGTTCGAGGGCGACGCCTCGAGCGCTTTCACGGAGTAAGCGAGCGCGCCCTCTTTGTCGCCGCGGGCCCGCGCTACCGCGGCCTTGCCGTTCAACGCTTTCACGTTGTCGGGAAATGCCGCCAGCGCCTCGTCGAACACGGCTTCCGCTTTTTCGGCATCCCCCGACTGGTAGTAACAATATCCGGTCATAACCAGCGCCCGGCCGTCGCGCGGGTTAATACGGTACGCCTTGTCGTAATGGTCGAGGGCCTGCACGAAGAGCCACTTCTGATAGTAAACGTCGGCCAGGTTGCGGTGGGCGTCGGCGAACTTGTCGTCGCGCGCGACCGCCAGGCTTAACTCGGCCTCGGCCTCGTCCAACCGGCCCGCCCGGTAGAGCCCCCACCCTTTCAAGTTGCGTCCCACGGCGTCGTCCCGCAGCTCGAGGGCGCGGCCGCACACGGCGAGGCCTTCGTCGTACCGCCTCAGCTCGAAATATAACCGGCCCAGCGCGAGGTAGTTCTCCGGCGTCGACGGCTCTAGCTCTATGACCGCCCTCGCCGGCTCGAGCGCCTCCTCGACTTTGCCGCCGGCGTAGTAGACGTCGCGGAGCGCGATCTGTACGTCGGCCACGTCGGGCTGGGCTTGCGCCAGCTTGACGAGAAGCTTCTCGGCGTCGGCCAGTCGGCCGGTAAAACGGTATACGAAGGCGAGGTTAAGGCGGGCGTCGACGTTGTCGGCGTCGAGGGCGAGCGTCGCTTTGGCCCACTTCTCGGCCGCGGCGAAATCGCCCAGCTTGACGTAAATGTCGGCCAGGTCGCGTTTAATGCGCGCGTTGTCCGGCGCGGCGCGGCTCAGCCGCTCCCACCCCGCCGCGGCCTCGGCGTACTTGTCCTGAACGATATAAAAAGCCCGCAAATTGTTCAACGCCGAATCGTTGGAGGGGTTGATTTCCAACGCCGCGAGGAGCGGCGGCAGCGCCTTTTCGTAGTCCTCGTCAATAACCAGATATATGTAACCGAGGTTGCTCAACGGCGTATCGTACGCGGCGTCGAGCTCGGACGCCTTCTCGAACGCGAACTTGGCCTCCTCCACCTTGCCGGCCCGGAGCAGCACGGCGCCGAAGTTGTTGTGCGCCCGCGCGTTGTCGGGGTACTTCTCGAGGACCTCGCCGTAGAGCTGGACCGCTTCGGCGATTTTCCCCTCCTGCTCGAGTTGGGAAGCGCGCTCCAACATCTCGTCCGCGCTCTCCTGGGCGAGCGCCGGGCCGGCGCACAAAACGGCCCACGCCAACGAAATAGTTATAACCCGAGGTATCATTTCGCCTCGGCCTCCGCGGCCACGGGCGGCAGGTGACTGCGGGCCGCCCGCACGAAGGCGCCCCACGCAACCATCACAATCAACGCCGCCGCCGCCAAAATTATTCGGAATCCGACAACAGTCGCCGCCGGCAGCGCGCCCACCGCGGCGAAGGCGAAGCCGAAGAGGTACGCCGCCCAACACCAGGGCAACGTCGCCGGCTCGCGCCCCGCCGCCGCGGCAAGGCCCATCGGCGCCAAGGCGCCCAGGAAGAATACCACTAAAGCCACCAAAATCGCCGCGACGTAAAACCGGACCCACAGAGGCCAACCCGCCGTCGCCGCGAAGACGGCATCGTAAGCGATAAGGCAGAGCAGCGTCGCCCCCGCGACGACCGCGAACGGCAACCAACGCCGCCCGCGCACAACGGCGCCGCCCCATAGGCTCCCCGCCGCGGCGACGGCCAACAGCATCGTTCGCGCCGCCGGGCCGCTCCAGGCGCCACCGCCGAGGTAGAACGCGACCTTGGGCCCGAGCGCCGCCGCCAGCGCCGCGAAGGACGCGCCGACGAGCACGAAGTAAAGGGCGAACGCCGCCTTCCCGCCGGTCCGCACCTGGCGCTTTCTAAAACCGTAGAGCGGGAGCGCGAGAAACACCACCGCGATTACGACGGAAGCCGCGGCCGCGGCCGCGCCGCTAACCCGGCCCTGCCCCCCGCGGGCGCACGGGAACGGCCGGTCGTCGCGCGCCGGGCGGCGGTCGTGTTTGCCGGCGGACGTTAACGAGGCCGCGTACGCGTCAGCCGAGTCCCCGCCGGGCGATTTACGCCCCGGCAGGTAGACCGGCTCGAACTCCTCGCCGGCGACGCCCACCAGCCCCTCGAGCTCGAGGTCGCCGAAGCCGCCGCGCTTCGCGAGCGCCGTCACGGCGTCGCCCCGCCGGAAGACGGCGACGCAACCGGCCGGCCTAAGCTCGCCCTCCTCCGCGAAAGCCCGGAAGACGGTCGCGGCGAGGTTCGGGCCGTACGCCGGCTGCGCCCCCTCGCGGACCGTAAAGCTTACTATGCCCGCCGGCTCGAGGCGCCGGTAGTACTCCCGGAAAGCTTCCACCGTCAAGAGGTAATCCGCGTTCAACGCGGACGGCGGTTCGACCGGCGCCGGCACGACCGAGGGCGAAAGGGCGATGAGGTCGTACGAGCCGCCGGAACCCCTCAGGAAAGCGCGGCCGTTGCCGCCTCGAAGCGTGACCCGGTTTTTACGCAGGAGTACTTCCGGGTAGCCCAGGTTTTTTATAAGGTCGTAAGCCGCGTCGTCCACTACTAAGTCGACGTTGCCGGCGCCCAGAGCGGCCAGCGCGAGCGCGTCGAAGCCGGCGCCGCCCACGACCAGCGCCTTCTCGGGAGCTTTGACGCGGCCCGCCAGGGCGGCGACGTACTTTTTGGCGAATTCTCTCGACGGCGCTTCCCGCGCCAGGGGAGCGCCCCCGCGGCCGTCGACCGTAAGCCACTCGTGGCCGGGTAACTCCTTCACGAGGTCGGCGTCGAATACCGTAAACGCGGGGGCCGATTTCTCGGCGGCGGGCGGGGCCACGACCTCGGCCCGGGCCGAAGCGCTCCACGCCGCATCGGCGACGGCGCCGCCGGAAGCATCCAGGAAGGTGTCCCGCGCCGGCGCCAGACCGAAAACGAAAGGCACCGCCAACGGCAAAACGACGGCGCAGGTCGCCAAAGCGGCGGGCGCCGCGAATTTAACCTTGGCCCGACCAATATTCAACGCAGCGGCGGCCGCGGCCGCCAGAACCGCCGCCAGCCCGAGCGCCGCGGCGTGGCCCAACAAAGCGAACGCCGCCGCGGCGAGGATTACGCCCACGGCGCCCCCGGCCAGAAAAGCGCCGTACACGCGCGTGGGCTCGTCGGCGTACGCGCGGAACGCGACGGCCAGCGCGAAGCCGACGAAACCGAGCGGCAACGCCGCGGCCAACAGGTACGCGACGACAACCAACCACCCACCAGCGCCGGCGAGGCCGCCCGCGCCCAGCGGCAAATACCCCACCGCGGCGCCGACGACGAAGGCCGCAGCGCCGAAGAGCAGCGCGTTAAACGCCTGCGTGGCGCGCCCTTTGCGGCCCGCGCGCTCCCCGGCCAGCGTCGCGAGCGCGGCACCCACCGCCAAGCCGAGGGAAGCCGCACCGGCCGCGACGACGGCGGCGTCCGCCCCGCCGGTTACGGCCAGAATTCCCCGCAGATAAGAAACGTACGCCAGAGCGCCCGCGACCAGAGCACCGAGCCCGAAATAACGCGTTAGTTTATTGTCGTCCATAGTCACGTCAAAAAAGTTACGCCAAGGCCGGCGGGGCCGGAGCCCGGGCCGCCCGATAAAACGCCGCCGGTAGTACCTGCGCCGCCGGGATATACGTTTCCCTCCGCCACGTCAAATTATACCCGGTATATAGCGCTTCGTCCGCCGCATATAGTCGACGTACCCGTCCATATTGCGTTTGAGCAGATGCTCCTCGCGCAACGTCCGTACGACGACCGCCGCCCAGCAGAGCAGCGTGAAGAACCACGAAACTACGCAACATAACATAAGCGCGGCGCCCGCCGTCAACATAAAACCGGCGGTATAGAGCGGGTGCCGAATGCGGCCGTATATGCCGGCGGTTACTATCCTCTTGTCCGCCGCCCGGGCGTCCACGTACGGCGAGAACGCCGCGTCCAACGTGCGATTGGCGACGTACGCCAAAACCCCCGAGCCGACGACCAACGCCGCCCCCGCCGCGTTTAACGGCAGCCACTGCCGCGGCCTTAGTACGACGTACTCCAGAACCGGCATCGCGACCGCGGCAAGCGACGTCAGCGCCAACAAGTGAAACGTCGGGTCGAGGAACGCCCTAAAAAGGTCGCCGAACGTACGCCGGGGCCTGCCGGCGGAGGTTAAAATCCGGGCGACCACGAACGCGGCGATATATGCCAGCGCGAGCCACATCGGCGGCAATCAACAAACCTCGGCCGGCGCGGCCTCGACCGGCGGCGGCGCGAGCTCCTTGACGCCGCGCAGGTATTCGACCAAGGTTTTTAAAAGAGAGAACACCGTCTTGGGCGCGAACGGTATCTTCTCGATCCTCGTCTTCCAACAGTAGCCGTACCATAAAAAGAATATTAGCACGTACAGACGATTGGGTTTTCGGTTGATAAGGCGGCGGGCGAGCGGCCACAACCACGGATACTCCGCGACGACGCCGAAGAACTTGTGAAGATTCTCCACTCGCCGCGTCGTCCTCTCGTCGCCCCAGGTGAGCATGGTGTTTATCTTGTTGGTCTCGGGCACGTTGGCGAGCGAGCCGTCGTAATACCCCCCGTCGACCGCGCGCTCGCCGAGCTCGGTCCTGGGATAGGGGTAAAATATCGACGACCAGGCGAAGTCGGGCCGGCAGGCGACGTTGAGGGCAAGGGTCTTCTCGTCGACGGCGACCGGGTGTTCCACCGGCAGGCCGCAGAGGTTCTGCGTCGCGACGCGGATGCCGCGCCGCCGAAGCAGCGTAACCGCGGCCACTATCTCTTCGTCGGTGTGTGGCCGCTTGAGGACGTCGCCGCGGACGCGCTCGTCGCCGCTCTCCACGCCCATCCACGCCGCGTGGCAGCCTGCGGCCTTGAGTAGTCGGACGTTGTCGTCGTTTATCAAATCCACCCGCACGTTGCACATAAACGGCACGCCCACCTCGCGCGGCAGCCGGTCCGCAAACTCCTCGAGCCACGAGCGCTTGTGCAATAGAAACGTGTCGTCGTCGACTTGCATGTAGCGCAGCGGCCACCGCGCCTTCACGTACTTCATCTCCGCGAGGAAGCCGTCCACGCTGCGCGTGCGGCACCCCCGCCCCAGGCCCCGGGACATGTCGTTGAAGGGGTGGTTGAAGCAATAGGTACAGCGGAAGACGCAGCCCCGCATGGCGAAGAAGATCTTCGTCGGGTGGTCGCGCAGGTCGGCGTCGCCCTCGTAAAGTATCTCGCGGTCGGCGAAGGGCAGCGCGTCCAGGTCCTCCACCAGCGGCCGCAGCTCGTTCCGCACGACGTCGCCGTCGCGCTTCACCCACAGGTTGGCGACGCGGCCGAAGTCGCCGCCCTCCGTCAGCGCGTCCGCCAAGTCGACGACGGCGCCCTCGCCCTCGCCGCGGCATACGACGTCGACGCCCTCCTCGGAAATCATCTCCGGGAAGAACGTCGCGTGGGGACCGCCGAAGGCCGAGACGCCGCGGTAGCTTTCTTTCAAGCGCCTGTTGATATCCAACAGGTATTGATGTTCGCCGGTCATGGCGCTGTACAGCAGCGCCGCCGGCTCGAACTCCGCAATCTTTCGGCGCAATCGCTCAAGGCCCAGCCGCCGCGCCCGGGCCAGCTCTACCCGGTGCCCCGCACGCTTGAGCGCCGCGGCCAGCATCATCACGCCGTAGCGCTCGACCAGCGCGGTCCCCTTAATGATGAATAGAAGTCTAACCACTACTCCGTAGTCCGAAGGTTAAAAAGCCGCCGCTAATACGGCGGCCTACGTCGTACCGTTGCGTACGGCCTTACGTCTTCGGGACGTTAACCGCCCTGGGCGTCATAACGCCGATGAGCAACGCCGCGACCAGGCCGCCGAAGGCCCCCTGCGCCGCCGCGCCCCAGGCGAAATCGTACAGCGCGTAGGCCAGCATCGCGCCCGCCAGCGCGCCGGTCAACAAAAACGCGCCGAACTGGACGTTCCACCCCCGTTGGATGTTCGTCCCGGCGAGCACGCCGACGAGCTTAATCATTACCAGGTTGATTACCACGACGACCGCGGCGCCGACGAGCAACGCCGGCAGGTTCTGCGTGAAGCCCTCGGGCGTGAAGATCTCGAGGTTGATGAACTTCATGAAGATGGCCGCAAGTGGGGCCATCACCGCCATGGCCGCGAAAGAGAACGCCCCCTTGAGGTAGCCGGTCTCCGCGCGCAGCGTCCCCTCCGCCATCATGCCGGCGCCGCCCAGCGGCGACGCCGCGCACGACGTCGTGGCGTTTATCATATAGGCCGACATCACGATGGCGAGCTGGGTCCAGGTCACGAGGCCGAAGCCGGCGGGGCCGAAGAGGTACAGCGTCGGCACCAACGCCGCGGTCAATATCCGGGAGCAGCTCAGCGGCATGATGGTCTGTATCTGGACGAAGATGGCGAGCATGCCGGCGACGCCCAGCACGCGGAAGTCGGACAGCCCCTTGAGCAGGCTGCTCAGCGCGTCGAAGCCGCCCGTCAGGTAGAGCGAGCCCGCGGCCAGGAAACCCGCGGCCATCGCCGTCACCGGCATGAGCAATATCCCGGCCATTAGGTCGGTGAGCTTAACCCGGCACAAGACCATGATGAGGAGGCACGCCGCGACGAGGACCGTCTGCACCGGATACTTGCCGAAGGGCTGGAATATCGAGACCAGCAGCGCGACGGCGAAGATGGCGAGCGAGAGGTACCCGCGCGTCGGCGCCGTGGCCTTGGGCGCCTCGGCCGCCTCGCCCGGCAAGGCGTCGCGAAGCGCCGAGTCCTCGGGGTAAATCCGCGTCGTGATTATCTTGAGGAACAGCGCCATGAACGCGGTGCCGAGGAGCAGCGCGAAGGACTGCGGCCCGCGCAGGATGCCCAGGCTCGCCGTCGCGAAGTGCGCGCCCAGAAAGCCCTCGCCTATCTGGCCCACGCCGCCGATGGGCGAGGGGCCGCACGAGCCGAAGGCGTTGCGCGCGAACGCGCCGATGAGGACGATGAGTTGGCCCTTGGAGACGACCCGCATCTCCTCCGGGCCGAAGGCGAACAGCAGCGGCAACATCGCCGCGCCCAGGATCCGGCCGCAGGGCAACATCGCGATGAGCGGGAGGTTGATGAGGATGACCATCGTGCCCGGCAGGCCCAACGGCGTCTTCTTGAGCCACTCGATGATGACCTTCAGCGCGTCGAAGCCGCCCGAGGCCGTGAGCGCGCCGGCCAGGAAAAGCCCCGCCAGGAGCGCCGTTATGGGGTGGAGTATGATCCCGCTCAGGAGCTCGCTGCCCAGGAGGAGCGCGCCCGGGCGCCCCTCGGTCATCAGCCGGTAGCCGGCGGCCACGGCGACGTTGAACAACGTTATGAGGATGAGGATCGTCTGGATGGGGAGGTTTATCTTCCTGAAGAGCGTCAGGGCCAGGACGACGACGAAGACCGCGAGGGTAGCGTATCCTATTACCGTGAAAGCCATATGGGGGCGTTAAGCGTAAAACTCCGTTGTTGGAATACCTTTACGAAGGGGCTTCCTCGGCGGCTTCGCGCGCGCACTCGCGCCCCGAGCGGCGGGTGCGGCCGATGCCGGCGCCGACGTAATGACGGCCCGCGGCCGTCGTAACCACTACCGCGTCGCCGGCCTTGAAGCGACAGACGCATTGCGTGCAGCCGGGCACCGTGGCTTCGACGACGCGGCCGTCGTCGAGCTCGACTTCCGCGTTAAGCGGCGCCAGGCCGAAGGCGGCCTCCCCGGCGACAAAGCGCCGGAAGCGGCCGCGCTTCCCGGCCCGCAGGCGGTAGACCTCCAGGCCAACCATCGCGCTCAGAAGGAGCGCCGCGGTACCGTAGAACAATATGCCGTAATCGCCGTTCACAGCGTTAAACCTCGGCCACGAAGACGCGCGCCGCCTTCGGGTCCGCGACGAGGAGGTACCCGTCGGCCAGCGCGACGCCGCGCGGCTCTTTCAAACCCGTCAATCCTTTAAGCGCGCCGAGCTTGCGGCCGTTTTTACCGAACGCCACCACGCGCGCCGCGCCGGCGTCCGCTACGAAGGTCGTCCCGTCGGCGGTCGCGATACCCGCCGGTTCCAGCAAAATGCCCCGCCCGAGCGTCGCCGTCACGTCGCCGCCGAGGTCGAACACTTTCACGACGGCGTGGCCGGCGTCGGCCACGTAAATGCGCTTCTCGGCGTCGGCCGCGACGTACCGCGGCAGCTTGAGGTCCGTGGGGCCGTCGCCCAGGCCGCCCAATATGGCGCGCGTGACCGGCTCGTCGGAGGCCAACCTCGTACTCTGGAGGTCGACGTATTGGACGCGGTGGTTGCGGGTATCGGCCACGAGCGCGCCGGCCTCGTAGCGGCAAACGCTCTTCGGCCGGAGGAACTCGCCGTCGAGGTAGCCCAGCCGCCCGAAGGTCCGTACGTGAACGCCGTCGGCGTCGAACACTTGAATGCGGCCGTTGTTGGTGTCGGCGACGAAGACGCCGCCGTCGGCCGTGACGTCCACGCCCATGGGGAAGTTGAACCGGCCGTCGGCGGTCCCGGGCCCGGTGCCCAGGTAACGGCCCTCTCCCGCGGCGAGCCGCACGACGCCGTAGCGGCCGGCGTTGGCGACGTACACCGTCCCGTCGGGCGCCACGGCCACGTCGTACGGGTTGACGAGTTCGCCCAGGCCGGAGAGGTCCGGCCGCCCGCGCTCCCCGGCCCATACCACCTCGGGGAACGCGCCCGCCAGGACCGCAAACGCGCCCGCGGCGGCGCCGGCCTTTAAAAACTCGCGCCGACTTACGCGACCCGTTTCCTTCTCGTCCGCCGACATCTATTCGCGGTTGTACTTCTTCGCGCCCTCGACGTACGCGTCGCCGCCGGCGGCGTCGTTAACCACCACCGCCGGGAAGTCCTCCACCGTCAGCTCGCGGATGGCCTCCGGCCCCAGTTCCTCGTACGCCACTATGCACGCGGCTTTTATGCGGTCGGCCAGCAGCGCCGCGGCGCCGCCGGTGGCGGCCAGGTACGCCGCGCCGTGTTTTTGTATGGCCTTCTTTACGTCGTCGTTACGCTTCCCCTTGCCGATCATCAACTTCAAGCCCTGCTCCAGCAGCTTGGGCGTATAGGGGTCGACCCGGCCTGAGGTGGTAGGCCCGGCCGAGCCGATGACGTTGCCGGGGCGCGCCGGCGACGGCCCCACGTAGTAAATGCACGCGCCGTTCAGGTCGACCGGAAGCGGCTCGCCTTTATCGAGTAGGTCGATGAGTTTTTTATGCGCGGCGTCGCGCGCGGTGTACATGCGGCCGGTCAGGAGTACCTCCTCCCCAGCCTTTAAATTCTTGACGACGTCGGCGTCTTCCACCGGAATATTCAATTTAATCGCCACGACAAAGCACCTCCACGCCGGAAGTAAATACAACGCCGCCGCGCCGAAGAGGGGCACGGCCCGATTGTGCCACTATAACATACGGCGAAAGATCGCGCCAAACGTTATTTGCGCCGGCGTAACGTCTAAATATTATTAGACTCGCCCGGGTTTCGTTCTACGTAAAACCCAACTAGTCCGCGAGCCACGTCCGCGCGCCGAGGAAGCGCTCGTCCCAGTACGGTTGGCTCAGCGGCGTTACGGTAACGCCGCGCGGCGACGACTCGGCGTGTATAAATTTACCGTCGCCGGCGTAGATGCCGACGTGCGACGGCCCGGAAGTATAAGTCCGGAAGAACACCAGGTCGCCGGGCCTCATACCCCCCTTGGAAATCTTGCGGCCCTTGCGGTACTGGTCTCCGGAACCGCGCGGCAGCGATACGCGGTTCTCGGCGAAGACCGTCTGGACCAGGCCCGAGCAGTCGAAGCCGTCCGCCGACGTCCCGCCCCAGACGTACGGCACGCCCAGGTACTTCTTGGCGGTGGCGACGATCTCGCTCCGGGGCGTGGTGGGAAGCGGAAGGGGCTCCTCTTTTACGAAAGGATTATCGCCCTCTATCTTTAAATTCTCCCCCTTGACCCAACCCAGCGTGCCGTCGGGCGGCTTTACCAGGTACATCTCCTTCGCGTAGTCGTAAACCTCGACGCGAGTATGGTAGTGGACGTACGCCACTATTGGGGCGCCGGCCGCGGGGCGGGCGTACAGCGGCGCCTTGCCGGCCGCGTCGGGTTGGACGCGCGTCACGTCGACGTTGGTCAATCGCAATATTACCTGCGAGACGCCGCCCTCCACCTGGCGCCGCTCGAGCTCGTACTCGAACGGCTTGGCCAGGTCGACAGCGACCTCGACGCGCGAGCGGCCGCGCTCCTCGAAACCTTCCAAGCGGATGTCGATAACGACGTCGTCGCGCGGCGATAACGTATAGATGCGGGGGTTTATGCGCAGGTTGACGAGCTCGAGCTTTATGAGGTTGGGGGCGCCCTGGGCGACGACCTTCACCTGCGGCGGCAGCTCGCCGGTGGTGTCGAAATAGATCGCGTCCTCGGCCTGGCGGTACGTCACCGCCGCCAGCCAGTCGGCTTTTTGGAACCAACCCGCGGCGGCGCTCCCCGTCGCCCAGGCCGTAATTAGCAATATTATTCTGGCCTTCATATCCTCGCCGCGGCTCGTCGGCGCCACGGCATTTGACTTTTATTGCTATTCCTTATAGAATGATTAGGTTAAAACGGTCGAAATTTCAAGGATTAAATTACCGGTGCCGTCAAAGACCAAAGTAGCTATCGTCGCCGCGTTCCCGCCGCCGCCCGGCGGAATGCCGCACCAGGCACGGATGCTCGCCGAGATCCTGGCCCGGGACGGCGCACACGTCGTCACGATTAATACCAACCCCTTCGGCCGGCGCAAGCCGCGCTCGCTGCGTTTCTTGCACGTCCTGCGCGAGCTGCGCAAGCTGCGGCGCTGCGATTTGGTATTAATCTTCGGCGGCTCGTACGCGTCGTTCTTCGCTTTCTCGACGGTACCGCTCGTCGTCGCGCGGCTCTTCGGCGCGCCGGCGATATTGATGTACAAGGGCGGCCTGGCGCGGTTCTTCTTTCGCAAGTGGGGATGGCTCGTCCGCCCCATCTCCCGCCTCGCGCGGGCCGTCGTCGTCCCGGGGCGCTACCTCCAGGGCGTCTTCGCGAAATTCGGGATGCGGGCTTGCGTCGTACCGGACATCGTCGACGTGTCCCGGTTGCCCGTTCGCGCGGCCGGGGCCGACGGGCCGCCGCTCATCCTGTGTCCCCGGCGCCACGACTACGTGGGCGGCGTCGACGTGGCCGTACGCGCTTTCGGGAAAGTCGTCCGCGAGTTCCCCGAGGCCGAGCTCCACCTGTGCGGCGACGGCGTGGACCGGCCCAAGCTCGAGCGCCTCGCCCGGGAGATCGCGCCGGGCCGCGTGCGGTTCCACGGCTTCCTCCCCCACGAGGACTTTATACCATACCTGCAAAGGGCGACGCTGGTGGTCAACTCCACCCGCGACGACAACCACCCCAACAGCGTGCTGGAGGCGATGTGGGCCCGCGTGCCGGTGGTGGCCGCCGCGGTGGGCGGCGTCCCGTTCCTCGTACGCGACGGCGAGACGGCCTTCCTCGCCCCCCCGGACGACCCGGAGGCGCTCGCGGACCGGATTATTTTCGTCTTACATAATCCGGACGTAGCGGCGGAAGTAGCGGCCCGCGCCCACGAGGCCGCTGCCGAGTTCATTTGGCCCTACGACCGGCCGGGCCAACTGCAAACGCTGCTTGCCTGCGCAGACCTCGCGCCTACCCCTCCAGCGCCTCAAGATTAGCCGCCGCGGCCTCGTCGCCCGGCGCAAGCTCCAACACGGCGCCGAACCACTCCCGCGCCCGGGCGTCGTCGCCCGCCTCCGCGGCCGTCATACCCCACTCGAAATAAATATCGGCCAGCGCCTGGCGTAGGTCCTCGTTCTCCGGCCATAGCGCCAGGCCTCGCCGGTACGCCGCTACGGCCTCGTCCTCCTCACCCCTCAGGTACGACAGCCGGCCCTCGATCAACGCCGTAACCGCGCGATGCTCGTCGTCGCCTCCTTCGGCCCGCAGGTCCGCCAGCGTCGCCAGGTTGTCCACGTCCGTCTTCTCGTAGAGGGAGCGCGGCGCCGTGTACTCCAGAATCAACCGGTCCTCGGTATTGGGTTCCACGTCGGCGACGAGTTTGTGGACGGCCTCGTCACTCGCTATCAAATAAGGTCGCGTTATTTTCTTCTCGAGCCAGGGGGTTTTCGAACCGATTAGGACGGTATCGCGGCCGGTGTAGTACAACCTGACGTAATCGAAAGCGCCGGCGAAAGACCGGACCGCGGTCAGATAATCCTCGGGCGCAAGCTGGTACAGCGGCAGCCACTGCGCCATCACGCCGCCGGGCTCCAAAATCCGCGCGCAGTTGCGGAAGTGCTCGACCGTAAAAAGCGACGACGAGCCCTTGGTCCAGGGGTGTATCGGGTCGGACGTTATGACGTCGAACCGTTTCTTCGTGCCGAGGACGTACGAGCGGCCGTCCTCGCGGACTAGCTCGACGCGGGGGTCGTCCAAGGGAGCGCCGCTGGCGTGGTCGAAATAACGGGACGCCGCGGCGACGGCCGGGTTGATTTCAACGCACACGACGTTCCTAAGCAGGGGGTCGCTCGTCACCGCGCCCAGCGTGATGCCGGTGCCGAGGCCGATAACGAGCACGTCATCGGCGACGTCGCGGCTGTCGACGCCTATCTCGCCGAATTCCCGCAGCGGCAGCTCGCCCAACGCCCGCTCGACCCGCACGTCGTCGTAGTTGGTGGAGGCGACGGTCTTGCCGTTTATCTTCAACGAGCGAATCGGCCCGTACGAGATGACGGCCACCGAGGCGTCGACGCTCTCCTCGTAGAACAACAACTCCTCTTGCGCCGCTTCGTCGAAGGTGGGTTTGCCGTCCTCGTCGAGGTAGTATCCGGGGCTTATGCCGGCGCCGAGCGCGAGCGTATGGGGGCTGGGCCCGGGGGCGACGACGACCAACGCGGCGAGCGCTACGGCCAAAGGTCCTTGCCAGAAGACGCGCCGTCGCGAGACGCCCCACACGAAGGCCGCCGCTATCGCCGCCAAAGCCACCGGGCGCAGGCCGCCCGCCGGCCCGAGCCATGGTAACAATAAAAACGTCCCGACCACGCTGCCGGCGATCGCGCCCGCGGTATTGGCGGCGTAGAGGTACCCGACCCGCTTCCCGGCCGCCCGTCGCCGCGCCGCCGCTACCGTCACCGGCAGGATTATACCCAGGAAGAACGACGGTACGAAAAGAACGAACGCGGCTATGGCGAACACCAACGCCAGCGCGACGCCGAAGCCGCCGCCCGCGGCGCCGTACACGACCAGGAAAAGATAGGGTGCGCCGCGCAGGGCTACGACGCTGGCCGCGAGGCCGGCCCCCGCCGCCAGGCAGCACGCGCCGTAGAACAAGGACGAGCCGCCCACCTCCGGCCCCACCCGGCGGTGGACCGCCGCGCCCGCGGCTATCGCTAACAGGATAACCGCCAGCGTCGCCGCGAACGCGTACGTCGCCGAGCCCACGACGTTGGCCAGCGCCCGCGTCCAGAGTACCTGCGCCGCGAGCGCCGCCCCGCCGGCGATAAAGGCCGCGGCCGCCGCCCGCCACGTCGGCGCCCTTCGCCCGGGCGGGACCGCCGGCGCCGCCTCGGCCGCGACGGCCTCGCCGCGCTGCCGCAGCGCGACGACGCAAGCCGCGACGGCGACGGCCAGGTTCACCGAGGCCGTGACCTTGAGCGTCAAGCTCGCGCCGGCGGCCCACAGCAGCCAGAAGCCGCCCAGCAAAACCCCCGTCGCGGCGCCTACCGTATTGGCGGCGTACGCGCCCGAAAAGGACCGCGACGTACCGCCGCCGTACTCCCTCAACGCCGCGACCACCGCCGGCGTCGTCGCGCCCATCGCCGCCGTCGGCGCCAGCAAGAGCAAGCACGCGACGCCGAAACGCAGCAGGTGCAGCGCGCCGGCCGCGCCCGGCTCGTACGCGGCGAAGTACAGGCCGTCCGCCGCCCGGTAAATAAAGGGGAACGCGAGCGCGTACAGGCCGACGAATAACTCCAGGCCGGCGTACCACAAAAGCGGCTTGCCGAAGCGGTCCACCGCCCGGCCGCCGAACGCGCTGCCGAGGGCGAGGCCGCCCATGAACGCCGCCAGCACCGCGGCCACCGCCGGCGCCGTCCCGCCCAGCGTCACCGCCAGCATTTGCATCCAGACGACCTCGTACACCAGGCCCGCGGCGCCGGAGACGAAGAACAGGGCGATAATAAAGGCCGCGGCCGGAGAGCGTCGGGAGCGGAACATAACGGCTTGCATATTAACAACGGTAGGCAGCGGGCGGAAGTCAAAATTATGGCGTCGCGAGGTAAATGCCACGGAGTTCTTAAATAAAACGCCCGGCGCAAACCGGGCGTTTCTTGGAAGATGTGCCGTTACCTGAATAGCGCCTTGACGCGGCCGAGGGAAGTAGGCGTCACGGCGACGTTAACCCACTTGAAGTACTGGATCCAGTGGTTGTCGTAATCGGAGACGTAAACCCTATCGCCGGAGGGGTTTACGGCCACGTTAAAAGGTTGTTCGAATTCCCCTTTGCCCGACCCTTGCGAGCCCCACTTGCCGAGAAAGGAACCCGAAGCCGTGAAGTACTGGATACGGTAATTGTCGCTGTCGGCGACGTAGACGTCGCCGTTCGGCGCGACGCCAACGTCCTTAGGCAATCTGAATTGGCCGTCGCCCGTACCACCTGAACCCCACCTGCCGAGGAAGGACCCGCTCGAGGTGAAGTATTGAATCCGCATATTGCCAGTGTCGGCGACGTAGACGTTACCGTTCGGCGCGACCGCGATACCTTCTGGCGTTTGGAACTGGCTGTTGCCGGAGCCCAACGACCCCCACTGGCCGAGGTATAAGCCGTAACGGTTAAAATATTGGATCCGGCAGTTCATCAAATCTACGACGTAGACTGTATTGCCGTCCGGGGATGCCGCTATGCCAACGGCTCTTTTGAATTGGCCGTTGCCTGTACCTTCGGAGCCCCATATGTTGTACAGCGAACCGGTGCCGTTGAAATGCTGGATCCGGTAGTTGAACGTATCGGCCACGTAGACGTGGCCATTAACGCCTACGGCGACGTCCCAGGGCATGTTGAATTCGCCGTAACCGGAGCCCTGCGAACCCCACTTCCCGCGGAACTTGCCTATGGGGCTGAAGTACTGGATCCGGTGGTTGGCGAGATCGGCGACGTAGACCCTGCCGCCCGGGGCCACGTCAATGCCGTTAGGCCTGGCGAATTCGCCGTCGCCCGAGCCAAGGGAGCCCCACTGACCCTCGTAGACCCAATCGCCCGAAGCGCAAACGGCCGCCAGCGCCAGCGCCGCGGCCACAATCGTCGTTACCCTCTTCATTTCACCGGACCTCCTCTGTTATTGCCCCTTACGCTGTACTGTAACACAGCGCCTTTCACAATTCCACTAAAAAGGGCCGACCTGAAGGCCGGCCCCTACGTCTTCGGACGGCCGAGTTTACTGTCTCAACCTAACGTACGACGACCACCCACATGCTACTTTCTACCCGGATAACCAACTCCGCTTACGCTTTAACGAGACCCGGCATTAAAGGCGCCCGCTATTTCGGCGTCATATAAAAATTTCGGGTATAAGGGATAACCTGGTAAGAAAAATCGTCGATCCATGCGTACGCGTCGTAGTAATCAGGATGCGTAGCAGTGCCCTTGAAGTCGTGGCCTGAGTGGTCTAACCATCCCGATTCTGTTCGGTAGATCTCGTAGTAGCCGAATAAGTTGGTTACGTCGTCACCCAGCGGATCGCCTTCGGTTAAGCATTCCCAAACTACCCAGGCGTCTTCTA